>CALCTI010000701.1 GCA_937894105.1 uncultured cyanobacterium | reverse complement strand
CCGCCAGAAATGATGGCTTTTTCAACGGTGGGAGTTAACGGGTCATCTCCAGTGATTGTGATGTCACTATCGATCAGGCTATTCATAACGCCAATTAACGCGACCGTTGGCACGCCACTGGTCAGAATAATTCTGTCGGGACCGGCATCGGTGTTCGCTTGCCGAATCGCTGCGCTAAGGGTGCCAGGTGTTAGACCAATGCCGTCGTCGTTCACAAGGGTGACAAAAATATCGCCCAGGGTGTGGGCGTAGGCGCGGCGAGCTTTTCCACTTAAGCGCGATCGCCCGATCGCCCCGCCTGCCAACACCTGAAATTCCCAGCTTCCCCCGGTGGAGTCACCCCCGGTCATCTCCCGATTCGCCGCTACACCCGCTCCGGTTACGCGGTGCAAGCGCTCCACAAATGCCCGCCCGATTTCCCCCGCACCCACCTGGCAACCGTGCAGGATAATTTCCCCTGCGCTGCCCAGCAGTTGCCCCCAGGCGCTCAGTGAATTTCGATACTGGCTTAGCTTTTCTGTGTCCAGGCGATCGCCCCCCAGCAGCACCTGTCCAGGCTGACCGTGGGACAAAATCTCTAGGCGATTAACGTTTTCCGCCGCCAGTGCATGGGAAATCTGCGCAACGGCATCATCCCCTGGCACAATCCACAAAACCTGGGCTGACTTCCCGAGGTGCGCTAATAGCTGATCAGCGTCGATAACACGGGAGTCAACAACAAACAGGGAGCGTTGCATGGGATTGCCTAGAAAAAACTATCAAACGAAAGGAGGGCGAAATTAAAGTAAGCGGAAAATATCGCAAAAAAATCTCATTCAACCAACGAATTCACCTGGATAACGAATCCGGGCAAAAAATAGGGATCCTACGGGCACCTAATCACCAAGTTTGGCTTTAGGGATTTAGGTGACGAAATCAGAGGGGCTAATAACACTGCTGTTGATACCATTAATCTGCAAAATCTGACTGCCATTTACAAACACTTCGACTCCGTTTGAGCCATTGTTCCAGGTCAACGTATCCACCGGCGCTAAACCGGTGATCGCAATCAAATCGGTCCCATTTTCAAAGTCGGTAATCACATCAATTTCGCTGGCATCATCCAGCAAGAAATCAATATCCACCGCAAAGGTATCTGCTCCCAATCCACCGGTAAGGGTGTCTAACCCCAGTCCTCCATCCAAGGTGTCGTTGCCGTCGCCTCCCAACAGGCGATCTTCTCCATCATTTCCAAAAAGCACATCGTTGCCTGCTCCACCGTTGAGCAGGTCGTCATCAAACCCCCCGTCTAACTGGTCATTGCCATCTCCCCCTTGGAGAAAATCATCCCCGTCCTCACCGGCCAAAATATCGGCACCGGCTTCGCCCAGGAGAAAATCATCGTCTAAACCGCCTCCCAAAGAATCGTTACCGTCCCCCCCGCGAAGCAGATCTTCCCCATCGGCACCGTCAATAAAATCATCACCCCCATCTCCCAGAAGCAAGTCGCTACCGCTGCCGCCGTCAATAATGTCCCCTTCGCTATTGCCCCGAGCAATGTCGTTTCCCGCTCCGCCGATGATGCGATCGC
>CALCTI010000700.1 GCA_937894105.1 uncultured cyanobacterium | reverse complement strand
GATTATCCCCCTATTCCCCTTGCCACTCTTTTTTGTATTTTGGCGCTCCAACTTGGGCAAAATGGGGGGCTCGGGGGTTGGGGGCTGGTTCGGTTGGGGGGGGGGGGGGGCGAAACTCTACCTCAGGGGCAGTCTTTTGGGGGCGCTGGTCCACCTGCTTTTGGTAAATTTCCGTTAGGGATTGGTCATTGTTGGCCGCTGGCGATCGCTGTGGACGCTGAAACGGTTCAATATCCACCTTCGACCCCGGCTTAAACTCCAACTCCTCTGGCGGACCCTCTGGAGGCGTATAAGTGGGAATGGGAATATGCAACCCCAACAGTTGAGCAAGCTGTTCCGAGGCACTGGAGGACTCCCCATCGCCGTCAGGAACCGCATCCGTATTGCCCACATCCCCGCCCAAAGACTGATCAGAATCGCCAGGACCTGGGGCAGGGATGTGGGAACCACCGCCCCCATTCCCTGCATCAGAGTTTTTGGGAGACTTACGAGGGGAACCACTAGGCTGCGCGCGCCCTTCATAATTCAAGGGTTTAGCATTAGGGTCTGGCATAAACGACGTTGGGTAGACGGGCGAGGATTGGGGAAAGGGAGCGCCAGGGGCTTGCTTGTGATCCTGGAGCTTTTTGCCCCTTATTTATCGGTATTTATCGGTAGCTAATCAGCAGTTAGTCGGCTGTCTTTCAATTTGTTTTGTTTCAACTTGTCTTGTTTTAATTTGTCTTCTTAAGCCCGGTCTTCTTAAGTCCGGTCTTCTTAAACCTAGTCTTTTTAAACCTAGTCTTCTTAAATCTAAACGCAATTGCAAAGTCAACCCTTAGCTCTATTTCTTGGGCTTATTTCACTTGGTCCCATTGTTTTGATCCCACTTTTAAGCCCATCGTTTTGAGCCCATTGTCCTAACTCCATTGTTTTAGTGCCATGCTTCTGGTGCCATAGTTAAAGCCAGCTCTGGGCTTTTTAATTCCAGGACTATAATTTTCTTATAGCTGCGTTCTATGTTACGAGGATGTTTCATGTTCTGGTGTCAACGGTCCTTTTTTGTAAAGTTTCGGGCTGGTGATGTCTTCTCCAAAGCATCCTTCACTAACACTGGACGGCGGCGCTTCCGGTGGTTAGGTCTTGCATTATGCGGTCTCGCCCTTTGGAGCTTGCTAACCTCCACCGCTCCCAGTTTTGCCCAAGATGCTAGCCCCTCTCAGGAAGGATCTTTGGAAGCGGCAGAGGAAGTGGCTGAGCCCCCAGAAGTTAGCCGTTTGCCTGTCGATTTAAATGGCGAGCCGCTATTTTTTATTACGTCGGAATATGGGGTGCAGTCTATTCCTGATCGCACGGACGCCATTACCCGCAATATTAAAACCCTTGCCCAGTCCCGGGAAGTAAGCACTGATAGCTTGACCCCCGCTCGGGAAGGGGAAGTAATTTATATTCGTGCCGGTGATTTGCCAGTGATGGTGGTAACGGAAGCAGACGCCACGGCCACTAACACCAGCCTGGATCGCTTGGCCAACCAGTATTTGGAAGCCATTCGCAACGGGGTCATTGTTTATCGCCAAGAAAACAGCTTTGGTTATATTGCCTGGGCGATCGCCCGTTTTATTCTCGCCACCGTTTTACTGCTAGCCCTGCGACTGTTGCTAAAAGCAGCGATGGGCAAGGTCCATCGCTGGCTACCGGCGAAAGGGGAGCCCTTTTTACCCTCCTTAGAGGTGGCAGGGCTACAACTGCTGCCGGCAAAACAGGCGAGCGCTTTGGCCATGGGATCGCTCCAGTGGCTACGGCGTATTATCTTTGGCGGTGCTGTTATTGCCTATGGCATTTACGTGCTGGGACTGTTTCCCTTTGCTCGCGGGCTGCGGCAAGTTGCGGCCTCCCAACTGTTTTGAGGGTGCAGGGTTTTGGCGATCGTTGCCTACCTGCCCAACTTTTTCGCGCTGCTCCTCATTGCCGCCCTGTGTCACTACACCCTCAAAACCCTGCACCCGCTGTTTATGCAGCTCCACGATGGAGCGATTAAAATTCCTGGCTTTTATCGGGAATGGGCCAAACCCACCTATCGTCTGGTGGAATTTTTCCTGATTGCCCTCGCTACGGTGATCGGCTTTCCCCAGCTTCCTGGCTTTGGCTCCGACGCGTTTCAAGGGGTTTCCCTGGTCATTGGCGTGGTGGTCTCCCTAGGATCCACAGGGGCCATGTCCAACGCCGTTGCGGGGATTATTTTGATTTATACCCGTTCCTTCCAGGTGGGCGATCG
>CALCTI010000699.1 GCA_937894105.1 uncultured cyanobacterium | reverse complement strand
GTTTAATTGGTGACACGCCCCCATGGTTTTGCTGTTCTTCTAAGTCTTTGTTGTCGGTCTTTTTGGTCCCTATGGTTGTTGCACTGTCAGTCGCTCAGTTTCTCCAGGCAGAGGGACCTATTTTTGACGTTCGTAGTCCAGGAGAGTTCGATAAGGCTCATATCCCTGGGGCCACTTCTTTGCCGTTATTCAATAACGACGAGCGGGCGGCAGTGGGTATTTGTTATAAACACCAGGGGCATGAGGCGGCGGTGGAGCTGGGTTTGGGGTTTGTGGGACCAAAGCTGGTGGATTTGGTGCAGTGGGCGAAAGCGGAGCGACGGCGATCGCAACAGGAAAGCGGTGCCACGTCCGAGGTAGAGCCAGGGGCGAAAACGGCAGTACGGGTCCACTGTTGGCGAGGGGGGATGCGTAGTTCCAGCATGGCGGCCTTGTTGGAGGCGGCAGGGGTGCCGGTGGCTCTGCTGGAAGGGGGGTATAAGGCGTTTCGGGGGTGGGTGCGGCAGTGTATGGGCACACCGAAACCGGTTATTACCTTGGGGGGAATGACGGGGACGGCGAAGACGGATTTATTGGGGGCATTAGCAGCGACGGGAGAACAGACGCTGGATTTGGAGGGGTTGGCAAATCATCGTGGCAGTAGTTATGGGGCGTTGGGGTTGCCGCCCCAGCCCAGTACGGAGCATTTTGAAAATTTAGTGGCGATCGCCTGGGACGGATTTTCCAGAGATCGTCCCATTTGGATTGAGGCGGAAAGTCGCAGCGTGGGGAGCTGTCGAGTGCCGCCGGAGCTGTTTGAGCAGATGGTTGCGGCTCCAGTGGTGGAAGTGCAGCGATCGCCCCAGGAGCGCGTTAAGTATCTAACCCAGGTGTACGGTGAGTCGTCGGATTTGGACGGATTATTGGCGGCTACGGAGCGGATTCGTAAGCGGTTGGGGGGAGCGCGGACAAAGACGACGTTAGAGGCGATCAAAAAAGGGGACGCGGCAACGGCGATCGCGATCGTGCTGGAATATTATGACCGCACCTATCGCTACGATTTGGACAAGCGCCCCGGTCCCATTTATCCGGTGCCCATGGAAGGTTTGGACCATACAGTGGGTGCTAAAGCCTTGCTAGCAGCGGCACGATCCGCTGGACTTTGTGAGGCGTCAGAAGTGGCGCTTAACCACTAATTTTTTGTCTTAGATTTTTGCTGCTTAGATTTTTGCTGCTTAGATTCTTTGCTCGCATTATCTATACCAATTCTTCAATCTGGAAAGATACCAGACGCCCAGCGCAACTAGGGGCTGTCATCAATTGAATCCCTCAGTCAAGAGCCGTAAGGGTCTCAGTCCCTAGCTTTGTGTGTTTTTAAAGGGCGCGTACTCCCCACTGCATAAGGCTTCTGGAGATTAATTAATAACACGCCCTAGCTCTCAAGGGTTTTATGTATCGCTTCAATTTAGAGATTTAATTGATGGCACGCCCTAGGTGGGCTTGTTGATTTCATTGGACCAGCGATAATCCACAGGCAGGTTACGGCGATCGCACTCCGCTTCCAGGTGCTTTTGTTGGGCAAGGGCTTTACGTAGGGTAGCCACTAACTCTTGAAGCTGTCGCTGGTGGTCTGGAAATTTATCCCGCTGTTCATAAAGGGAGATCGCTGTTTGCTGTTCCAAAATTTGGAGCAAAAGCTCATAGTGAATCTGGGCTGGAACAGGAACCATAAACTGACGGGATAATGGGGCAGGCGAATCGTGTGCACTGTCGCACCGGCAAAGCTAGTGCAGCGATCGGTGGAGCTTTTAATAGGGCGCTTTTAATCAGGCGCTTTAGTACAGCTCAGGATCAATTTGGGCAATGGGAATAAAGCGCTCTCCGGGCAGCAAAATCGGGGACTTACAAAACACCGGCTTACCGCGATAGGTGGCGCCGTTGATGGCAACGCCGGTGGGCTGTCGCATAATATCCGTTTGCACTTCACAATACAATTCGTAAATGGAACGCGCAGCGTTGAGAAGCGCCATATCAAAGGAAGAGGCGATGGGTTCGGCGGGAGCGGCAAGGTTATAGGACAGGGCAGCAGCATTCATAGCGGATAGCAGGATAAACGTTTACGCACAGAGTCCACAACGGTATTGGCGGGGATAACGAGGACGATTCTCTAGCCGATTTCAAATCAGTACTGTTTTCAATACCATTTTTATTCTCAACTGAGCCGACACCGAAAGTCCAATCCATATTCAGTTCAATGACCAGTTAATTGTAGACCGTGATTTAGGCTCTAAGCTTTTCTAACGCTTCTGTAAAGATTGGTGGGTGGCGTCTCAAAACCTTGCCCTGCTTGGGATCCACCGCCACCAGTGTGACTTGCCCTGTAATGTAGGGGCGATCGCCCACCCCTTTTTCGCCTAGTTTCTTGTCGACCCATTTCTCCCCAGGTGCCTCGTCCCCAGTCCTGCCATCAGCGCTACCTTGAGCTATCTTGTGCGGCGTCGGTTCGATGGAATAGTCCCAAATTAGCCGCACTCCTTTGGCAGGCAGCAAACGAGCATAAACGACGGCGCGATCGCCCAAACGCAAACTGCGGTGATAGCGCAACGATAAATCCACCACCGGCAAATCCACCCCCATGGACACCAAATCGGAAAATTCAATTCCCACCATTGCCAGAGCCTCCACTCGCGCCGACTCCAGCCAAGTGATATAGGTGCCATGCCAAACAATGCCGCCGTAGTCAGTATGGTGAGGCTGCACGCGAATGGGGTAGCTAAACCAGCCTTGGGAAAAAGTCATAGGAGAAAAGGACGCAACAGGCTTGCAGCTTAAGGCATACCCTTGGACAGTTTCCAACAAGAAATTTTGTTGTTTTCTATGGACATTGGTCAGCTCTTGGGATAATAATTTGTCCCTTGCCTCATCAAAACGGTAGTTGTTGAAACACGTGTAAAGATTTAGTTATAAATACCTAGTTTCCTGTGGTCGACGTTGGAGATGATGCAACCATAAAAGCAGGAGTCGAGTCACGTCCAGGACTACAGGCGTTTTGATTCGGCTGTTTCCTGTTGTGCGTTTGACACAGGCTCTAACGGTTGGAAAGTTTGAGGTTCAGTCCCAAAAATCCAAAAATTTGGGCATTTATTGGACCATTTAAACGTTAAATCACACAAGATTCTCGCAGCGGGCTTTATCCATGGGAAAGAAAATTCTTTTGGCCGATTCTGGGACGGGGCAGTCCGAAGAGATGTTGAAGTACCTGATGGAGATTCCTTTTCTTAAGGATAGTCAGGTGACGATTTTACACGTGGTAACGGCGGAAATTTCTGCAGAATATTTGGCTAAAAAAAATAAGGAGGGGGAGGAAACCTTGAAAAAGGCGATCGCCCGCCTGGAGCTACCGGATAATCAGGTGTGCACAAAGTTGGCACAGGGCGATCCGAAGCTGGTGGTACTGGAGGTGGCTGACGAGCTGGATTCGGATTTAATCGTAATGGGCTCGCGGGGGCTTAAGCGATTGAAGTCAATTTTGAGTAATTCTGTTAGCCAGTACGTGTTCCAGCTTTCGTCCCGCTCAATGCTTCTGGTGAAGGACGACGTTTACGTTAAGCGTTTAAACCGAATTATGGTGGCGGTGGACCCGTCAGATGCGGCTCAGCAGGCTCTGAATGAGGCGATCACCTATGTGCGCGACTCCAAGGGGAAGCAGCTTATTTTGGTGCACATTAATCCCAAGTTAAAGCCGGGAGAAGAGGTTTCTGGGGATTCTGACCCGGCATTGCAACCGGCGATCGCTGCTGCCAAACGCTACGACATTGATGTGCGCAGTATTTCCATTGGTGGTCGCCCCGGTCCCACCTTGTGCAGCCTAGCGGAAGTAAAAAACGCCGATATGATTATGCTCGGATCACCGGACCGTCGCCCGTCTATTGCCAAAGAATTGCCTGACCTGGAACGCCTACTGGGAAGATCCCTGTCGGACTATATTCGGGTTTATGCCCCCTGTCCGGTGTTGCTCAGTCGCCCTAAAAAAGTTGGCGGAAAATAACACCAGGATCTGTCATCAATTGTGAAATCCATGCCAAATCCAATTTGGCTCCCCCAAAATTCCGGACTCTGGCGAAGCCCACCCTATTAGCTTCGCCAGCGCTGCACGAGAGACAGACCCAGTGTCCATTGACCGACTATCGTAATTTGGAGGTAGCCCTGCCGGAGTTGGTATCAGTCCCTTGCCCTGGCGATCTACCCTCTTAACTTGTTCTTCAAATAGGGCGCAATAGGTCTTATTGCGCCAGGCTTCTGGCGTTAATGGGCGGCGCGTCTTATTTGTCGGGCTGGACTTGAATAACCACTGCGGTCATATCGTCGCCGTTGCTCATATCCGGCCCCATAAAGTCTTGAATACGCTCGAAGAGTTTGCCCAGCACCGCTTCGGCCCCATTCCCCTCGGCGCATAACTTTTCGACTACCTTTACCAAACGTTCCTCTTCAAAGCGATCGCCCTTCGCATTGGCCACATCCGTCAGTCCGTCCGTGTAATAAACCACCGTGTCCCCGGGATATAGGCGCGTGGTTTTATCTTCATACTGACTATCGGGCGCTAACCCAATCAACATTCCCGCCGTATCCAGCGTTTCCAAAACCCGCTCCTGGGCTCGCCAAATTAAGGGCGGATTGTGGGCCGCATTGCTGTAAGACAACATTCCCGTTGCCGGGTTGTACTCGGAATAAAACAGGGTGACAAATCGGTGGGAATTTTCCAGGTCCGCATACATCACCCGATTCAGATGGTTCAAAATTCGTGCCGGCGAGTGGCCGTTTAACACCTCTGCCCGCAACATCCCTCGAGTCATGGTCATAATTAGCCCCGCCGGAACGCCCTTGCCCATTACGTCGCCGATCGCAATGCCCCAAGGCTTATTCGCTAAGGGATTCGGAGGGGTAGATGCTCCCGCTACTGGTTGATGGGCGGTCGTTTGTTGGTCATGCTGGTGGGGAATAAAGTCGTAATAATCGCCGCCCACGCGATGGGCTGTTTGACAGCGGGCCGCGATCGCCATTTGGTCAATATAGGGCGGTCGCCGGGGCAATAATCGCAGCTGGATTTCCGCGCCAATTTCTAACTCTCGATCCAGGCGCTCTTTACGCTTGAGTTCAACGTTTAGCTCGTCATTATCAATCGCCACCGCCGTTTGGTCCGCCACCAAACACAGCAGCTTTCGCCGGGTATCACTCAGGGCAAACCGATCACGATCACCAAAAATATAGAGCCGTCCCCGCTGAACCCCGTCCACCAAAATCGACACCCCGTCGATGGCCACCTCATCGGGAATCAACCCCTGAATTTGCCTTTCCAAAACCTCCACAGCCTGTCGCCCCAGGTCAGCGAGCGTCAAAGTATGGGCGTTGGCGGTCAAGGCTCCTGTTGCCTGTCGAGCGGAAATTTCCAGCGATCGCCGCATCGCCTGAGCCGTAGACTGACCGGCATTCTCAATACAGTGCAGCTGCTCCAAACGCACCTGACCATTGGGGCGAAACAGCACCAAAGCCCCTCCGTCAGCGTTGCAAACTCGGCAGGCGATTAAGGGAATAAGCTCCAAAAACTGATTGATATTTTTAAAGCTGCGCAGGGCAAAGCCCAAAGAACTCAGTAAATCTTGAACCTTATTTTGCTCGCGGCTTAACTGTGCCACAAGTTCCTTTAGGGCAAAAACAGGCTCGCGCTCAGCAACAAGGGCGGGTCTTGGGGACTGGCTTGAAGAGGTGGGAGACGGATATGCGGCAGTCATTTTGGCAGCCACGGCGGTGGCAGTTAGGGGCGTGACCCTGGATATTAGCGGAAGGGGAGCAAAAATTGAGTAACGGGGGTCGGAATTGGAGCTGTCATGGGCAGAAAGTGAGAAAAAAGATAAAACTCAGAGTGGGACCTGGAGGTTAGGTAGATAGTAGATCAGTTTTTGAATACTGTGGGCCCCGTTTTGGATACTTTGGTAATTGGTATGGGGTCGAGCCAGGTTTGAATAGTAACGGTAACTGCCGGAATTTCATCTGTTCGCACCGAAAAACAGTGTCAGGAGGAATTTGAGTTTTTTTTAGACTTATTGCGAAGCTTGAAGCTATGGGTGTTGATTGAAGTTCAAATAGAGGCATCTGGGTAGCGAGATTTAATGGCTTCCACCACTTGCTCAATGGTCATGCCGTCGGTGACCAGTTCCCACGCATCGTCAGCTTTGCGCAGGGGGGCGATCGCCCGGGAGCTATCCAGGCGATCGCGCTCTTGAATTTCAGCTTCCAACGTTGCCAAGTCTGGGCTGGGCTGATTGCGAGCTTGCAGGTCCGCTTGGCGACGGCGAGCCCGTTCGGTGGGGGCAGCCGTATTGAATATTTTCACCTCATCGTCGGGT
>CALCTI010000698.1 GCA_937894105.1 uncultured cyanobacterium | reverse complement strand
AGACACATGCCCAATCCACTCCATTTGCTACGTCGTAGTCTCCTAACGTCGATCGCGCACCAACTGTTGCCAATCCGTCCGATCCATCGGACCCACAATTGACTGGCTAAAAATATTGCCAAAAGGCGACGTTAGCCACAAACTGCCGTAAATCTCCCCTATCTGCCGCTGCCCCACCACCTCCATCGTTAACAACTCTGCCGACGCCATATCCCGCCAATCTTCCCCCCACCCCTGGAACGCCTCCAAATGGCGCTTAATCCCCTCAATCTCATCCAACAAAACCACCACTCGCCAGCCCTGATCCTGCAACTCACTCAGCCAATCTTCAAACACAAACGGATCATCCCCCGCATTTTCTGCCCACGGCGATCGCCCCACCTTCGCCGCAATTTCCCGCCGTAGCCCCTCTTGGATCCCCGCCGGGGAATGGAAACAAGCATTGGTCAAATCCAGCGACACCTCCAACGGCTGACAATCACCATCAAAAAAGCGCCCCGAATCCTCCGCAATTAACCGCAACAGGGAACTCTTCCCCCGCCCGCCGCATTCCCACCACATTCACACACTGGGGATGCACCCCACCAATGCGACTGCGCACATCTCGGATAAGGCGCGATCGCCCATAGAAACCTTCCGGGGCAACTGCGGGACCATAAACAAAACAAGACTGAGATTGAGCAGCTTCAATAACTGCATCTACCTCATCAAGGGAAAGCGCATCAATCGCGGTGATCACTTCCGGATCCTGAATTAAAGCCTTAAGCCTTTCAACCAACCCCCTAACATCAGCCGCTTCAACATCAGCCGCTTCAACATCCACCACTTTCCCCAGCGATTCAGGCGGCAAGCGCTTTGTCAGTTGGTCGCTCACCGCTTGAAACTCATGCCGCCGAGCCACGGGAAATCGAGTCCATAAATTTTTTGATTGCTTTGCCGTGAGAGACAATGCCTTTTTGGCGCATGTTTCAACGACGATATCTGTGGCTTTATCCCCGACTTTTCTGAGGAAGATGGACAGAATCGTCAGCAATACAACCGAATCCATATGGTTCTCACTCAGGTCAGGTGCCGTGTTTATTCTAATCGGTTAAGCAGCGTAATATTGCTTGAAAATTGGCGGAGGGGGGCGGGACTCGGTAGGTTTGAGGGTGATTCATTGCACGGTTAATCCTGCCGGAGTTGGGGATGGATGTTGAGTTCCACTACTACATGACCTATGCGATCGCCACGCGAGCCGGGTTTTCGAACCATGACGCACAAATCATTGCCTATGCAGCCCAGTATGTGGATGACAATGATCGAGTGTTTCGCATTCGCGATCGCGATCGCCCCAACGTCTCCAGCTACCGCAACTACATCACCCAAACGATGAATATCCTGAAGCCGAAACGGGAGCTAATGCGCATTTATCCCCTGTTTCACTTCATTCCCGGCGACCCGCTGGCCTCCAGCGCTCAGCGGCGAGACGGCAAGCTGCACTGGCTGAATACGACCCCCGACAGCACCAACGCCAACCGGATTATGGACGATGCCCTGGCGAGCCGAAATTTATATCGCATCGGCATTGCCTCCCACAGCTATGTGGATACGTGGGCTCACCAAAATTTTGTGGGCTATTACGACTCGTTTAACGCCATGCGCAACAGCATCCTCAGCATCGCCCTGCCGAATATTGGTCACGCCGATGCGAAGCGATTGCCGGATTGGCCAGGGGCGGTGTGGACAGACCGCCGACTGTTGCCAGACCGCAGCCGGGTGGACAATACAAAGCGGTTTATGGCGGCGGCACAGCGGTTATTTTATAAATACTGTCGCTGTTTGGGGGTAACCGGCGAGGGGGATGCGTTGGTGATTAAAACGCGATCGCTCTTGCGAGACTTGCGGGACGCCATCGGGGAGCCGGACCGAAAGAACCGTTGCCGAGAGGAGCGTATTGGGCGGTATCAAGCATTAACGGGGCGTCCAGAATACGGGGGACAACAGGTGGCGGAGTATGATCGCGTTCGCTGGTTAGATGAGGCAATACGAAGCCAGTTTTTGGGGATTTTTGAGGGGCAGTCTATTCCCTTTCGCCGTTGGACAACGCGCTGGCAACATCACACCTGGCGGCAAAATTATAAGGGCAGCCATTGGTACCGGTTCCAAGAGGCGGCTAAGGTGCAGCAAAATGCGGCGGAGGCGGTGGTGGTGGAAGCGTTATCCCGGCAAACGCGATCGCGGGGGCTGGCGTTGGAAAATTGGTAGCGCCCTGTAGGATATTTGGGTGTGGAGCTAGGGAGGAGGGTGGCATGAAATTTGCGGAATTGGTGGAGTGCTTAGGGAAAATCGCCGGTGATGCAATGACTGATTACGAGAAGCACACAGGTGAGGACACCCTAGAACTTAACGGTATTGGGGCGCTGGATGGGGCGAAGCCTGGGCAATTGACCTACGTGGAAAATGCGGCAAAGGCAAAAGGATTAGAAACAACGGCTGCCAGCGCAGTGATTATTCCAGCGGATGAGTCGGTGAAACTATTGGCGAGCGATCGCGGTTTGGCTTGGATTACATCTCCAGCGCCCAAGGTGCTGTTTGCCCAGGCGGTGACCCTGTTTTACCAGCCGTTTCACCCTGCCCCCGGCATTCATCCCACCGCAGTCATTGACCCGGCAGCCACAATTGGTAAGGACGTGGCGATCGCCGCAAACAGCGTGATCCAGGGCAATGCGGTTATCGAAGACGGTGCAAAAATCCATGCCAATGTGACGGTGTATCCGGGGACGGTGATTGGGGCGGGGACCGTGTTGCACAGCGGCTGTGTCATTGAGGAGCGATCGCACCTGGGGTCACACTGCGTGATCCACAGCGGCGCGGTGATTGGCGCAGAAGGATTTGGGTTTGTGCCCACGGCGAAGGGATGGGTGAAATTGGAGCAGACCGGGCGGGTGGTCCTAGGGGACAGGGTGGATATTGGCTGCAACAGTGCGATTGATCGCCCGGCGCTCGGGGAAACCCGTGTGGGCAGCAATACTAAAGTGGACAATCTGGTCCATATTGGGCACGGCTGCATGATTGGGCAAAACTGTGCGATCGCGGCTCAGGTGGGCTTAGCGGGCGGCGTTGAGCTGGGAGACGGCGTAATTCTGGCGGGACAGGTGGGCATTGCCAATCGCGTCAAACTGGCAAAGGGAACGATCGCCTCCTCTAAATCTGGTATCCACAGGGACTCGAAGCCCGGAGAAGTGCTGTCAGGATATCCTTCCGTCTCCAATAAAGAATGGCTAAAAACCTCCGCCCTGATTCGCCGCTTACCGGAAATGAATCAAACCCTTCGAAAAATCAAAAAGCACCTGAACCTGTAATGGGCAGGCTATTCCGCTAAAAACATCAAAATAAATTGAAAACATCAGAATAAATTGAAAACATCAAAACAAAACCAATTAAAATTTGGCGCGAATCGTAAATGAATAATCGCCGCCCGATTCTAGTTGGTAATCGTTTGCTTCGAGAAAACGACCCAGGGGATCTTTAATTAGGGCCCGTCCTAACGACGGCTCAACGGTTAACGTATCACCGCTAAAATTCCAGCGAAATCGCCAGTTAAATTGACCCGCCGACACTTCGCCAACAATGGTGCCTTCGGACCAAGAACAACGGGTAACACGGACATTCGCAACGGTTCGGGGCGATCGCGTACTCACATCCAACACAGTTTCTGACAGCTCAATAGATAGGTGATTACAGGCTACTGTAACGAAAGCGATTCAATTGTGCCTACGATTGCCGTCTTGGAAACTAACGCAAAAAAAGGGGAATTACCCCTCCCCCACTATTGAGATGATGGGGGAGAATCCGGTTCTAAACTATCTTTCAATGGGCTGGGGGGGGATTTTAATGGAGATTTCAATGCAGAATTAGGGGCTTTAGACGCAGGGTTTGAATTGGGGGCTGGGGCAGGATCCGGCGGCTTCGGCCCCACATTTTTGTTGTTGTAAAGACTCATCGCCTTGGCAATTCCCGATTTCAGCGCCATTTCCGTAGTCTCTAAACTTAGCTTCATCACCTTTTGCGCCGTGCCCTGCTCATCCGACGAAAATCGTCCTAGCACATGGGAAACGGTTTCGCCCTTTTGGTGGCGAGGTTTGCCAATACCGAGCCGCAGCCGGGGAAAGTTTTGGGTGCCCAGGTGGGCGATCGCCGATTTAATGCCGTTATGCCCCCCCGCCGAGCCCGATGCCCGCAGCCGCAGCCGCCCCAGGGGCAAATCCATATCGTCGTACACAATCAGCTCCGCGTCCGGCTCCAGCTTGTACCAATCCACCACTGCGCGAATGGACTGCCCCGACCGGTTCATATAGGTCAGGGGTTTAAGCAATCGAATTTTGCCAAAGGGACTGCGCCCTTCTCCGTAGAGCCCATTAAATCGTTGGTTTTTGCTGAGGGAAATTCCCCAAACTTTTGCTAACTCGTCGACAAATTCAAACCCAATATTGTGGCGGGTGCGATCGTACTTTGGCTCGGGATTTCCCAGTCCAACAATAAGCTGGGGAATGGGGCACTGGGCAGGATCTAAAGCAGGCATTTTACGAATACTTGGCGAACACAACGAAACAAAACCTGGGGGGCGTGCCAATCCACCGCTTCCACACATTCGAGCCCCCATCGGTGCATTTTACGCACCCTACGCGAAAAGCTACGGGTTAGTAAACCGCAAAAATTTCGATAAAAATTCCAATAAAAATTTCAATAAAAACTTTGATTATTGATGGACCCTATTTACCAATACAAAAGCGGCTGAAAATGCGCCCTAAAACGGATTCGGTTACCTCTTCGCCGGTAATTTCACCCAAAGCATACACTGCATCTCGCAAATCAATGGTCCAAAAATCTAAGGGCAATTGGTTCGCCACCGTTTCCACCACCCGCTCCAAGGCTCCCTGGGCGCGAATCAAAGCCGCTGCCTGCCGCTGATTAATCGCCAGGTCCATATCCGTTGCCTGGATTTGGTTGCGGGTGGCAGCGGTGAGAATGGCGGCTTCCAGCTGGTCGATGCCTTGGTTTTTGGCGGCGGCGGTTTTTACCAGGGCGATCGCCCCCCCCGTCACCCTTTCCGGCAGCGCCTCATCCCTCTCCCCGTCCAGCAAATCCACCTTATTTATCACCACAATCAACGGCTGCCCCTGAGCCTGCCGATAAATTTCCTCATCTCCAGCGGTCCAGCCCGCCGCCGCATCGATCGCCAAAATCACCAAATCCGCCTCGGACGCCGCATCGCGCGATCGCGCCACCCCAATGCGCTCCACCACATCCTCCGTCTCCCGAATGCCCGCCGTATCTAACACCTGCACCGGAATGCCGCCCACCACCAACCGCGCTTCCACCACATCTCGCGTGGTACCCGGCAGGTCCGTCACAATGGCGCGATCGCTGCGACTACAGGCATTGAGCAAGCTGGATTTCCCCACATTTGGACGCCCCACGATCGCCACCTTAATGCCGCTGCGCAGCAATTCCCCCCGGTCGGCGGTGGCTAAGATTTGGGCGATCGCCTCCCCAATGCCCCGCAACTCCAGGGCAACACCCGCCTCATCCAGGGGCGGTAAATCATCAGCAAAATCAATGCGCGCCTCCACCTCCGCCAGCACGTCTAAACATTGGGTGCGCAAGGATCGAATCGGTTCCGCCAGCTTGCCCCGCACCCCTGCCAGAGCCATCTGGGCCGCCTGGGGCGACTGGGCCCCCACCAAATCCGCCCCGCTTTCCGCCTGGGTCAGGTCAATGCGCCCATTTAAAAACGCCCGCATCGTAAATTCCCCCGGCTGGGCCAGCCGCGCCCCCCGTTGCAAACACAGCTGCAACACTTGCTGCACCACCATCATGCCCCCGTGACAGTGAAACTCCACCACATCCTCACGGGTAAAGGTGCGAGGAGCCTGCATCAAAATCAATAGCGCCTCGTCCACCACCTTGTCTGTGCCCGGATCCATCACCATGCCGTACACCACCCGGTGGCTTTCCCAGGCTTGCTGTCCCGGTGTCTGGAAAATTTGCCGCGCGATCGCCCACGACTCAGCCCCCGCCACGCGCACAATACCCACGCTGCCCTGCTGGGGCACGATGGCCGTGGCGATCGCTGCAATGGTCCCTGCCGTCATAGTTCCGCAGCCCAAGGCTTATCCTTCGGGAGTGGGCATGGGGCGCTGGGAAATGGGCGTTCCCGTAATCAAATCCGCCTTCAAATCTTCCGCCAACGGCTCGCTATCCACCCCATCTTGATCCTGAAGGGCCGCCGCCGCATATTCCAAATTCTTCACCACTTCGCTGGGCCAATTGGACTGGTTGGCAAAATCGGCGATCGCATCCACAATCTTCGCCTTGCTAAACCCTTGGGACACCAAGGGCTGTAAAAAACTCTCCTCAAACTGGTTAGCAATTTGCCCGTACTCAATATGGCGATCAATCTGCGCCTGGGCTTGCTTCACCATGGTGTCCATTTCCACAAACACCTCCGGATCGAGCGATCGCTCCTCCGCCGCTTCCGGACTCACCAGTGCCACCTGCAGCTGCATCGCGTAACCCCGATACTGCCCTTTCAAAACTATGCCCTCAGCCGGCGATCGCTCCGCCATAATCCACTCCCTCAACCGTTAAAAAACTAACAAAAGCTAGAAAAATAGAGTCGCCCTGGGGCAACAAAAGCCCCTTCAATAGCCCCTTCAATGGGCGCTGAGCGTGGCGATCGCGCAGGGTTGGCAAAGCCAAGTGCGGACTAGCCTTACCCCCATTACGCCAAATGTGCCACCTCAGCCGCGATTGACTAGATGCCCTGCTCCAAATTACCGTGACTTGGAAACGGAATTACGGCAAAGGTCGGGAGTTTTGATGCTCCAGCAGACGACACTGGGATAAGCGCGGAAAAATATACTCCAACGCGGAGCGCGACTCTTCCACCGTTGTGCGGGGGAAGGAGCACGTCGCATCGCCACAGCCAAACCGCAAAATATTGCCCGATCGCCATAATTGCTCCTGCGGCCAATGCCCTGCCGGTGACGCATCACCATCCCCGGCCCCCTCACCCCACCCCACGGCGCGCCGGAACGCCACCTCCGTTTGGGCACGGTTCCCCAGCCGGTTCATTAACGTTGCCCATAGCCGCCACTGTACCGAAAAGCCAAAGCGCCCATTGCTAGCGTGTCGCCACGAATCATCCACCCGTTTCAGCAGATCGCACGGAAACTGGCGAAACTGGGCTCCCTCGGGACTGTCTTCTAAAAGTCCCAACACCCGCCAGGTGGCTCGATCCGCAATTTCCCACTGTTGCCACTCCAGGGCAATATTCATATCCGCGATCGCCGCCCCTACCGCTGGGGGCACTGGCTTGATTTCCCGTGGCAACTGGGGTCTGGGCTCCTCGCCCTTGGCTCCCGCCCAAGGGGCTACAGCAGATGCTCCGCCCGAAACAGACCCTTGGGCGATCGCGATCAGCGCCGCCATCACCCCCATCCCAATCAACCGTGCTAACTGTCGCCTGATCATCTCGAGCCCCCAAAGGTCGCCCTAAAAGGATCGTCAAATATCACCCTAAAGGGTTTGTAAATAGCTCAGCAGGTCTGCCATTTCCTGAGTGTCGGGCTGGAACTGGGGCATCGGCGGCGTCTTGCCACTAACAACCTGGTTAATTAACTGTTGCTGAGATTTGCGATCGCCCACCCCTTGCAAACTGGGACCCACCCGCCCCGTGGCATCAAAACCATGGCAGGTAGCGCAATTCATCAAAAAAATCTCTCCCCCTCGCTCCGCATCCCCCGCCAATCCCAAAACCCCTGTAATGTAGGGGTCCATTGGCTTGGACCACACTACGAGCCCCGCCACTAAACCGAGCCCCACAACCACAGCAGCCACAGCTAAACCCCACCACCAAAAGGGAGAGGCGCTTTTTACCTGAGGCGAAATCGTTTGGGATACAGAAACTTCCAATTAAGGTCTTCCGGAATATCTAAGTTTATTATCAAAACTTTTTTAAGTTTTGTATGGTGTTTGACACAGGAAAACCTTGCTTTAGAGGGGAGTCTAAAGAGGGTTTTTAATCTAAAAACAGGCTCAAAGTGTTGCCTGTTCTACTCCTGAGTCGAAACGAAATGCTTTTGGGCGGCTTAGGGCTGACCCATGGCTTTCCAATCGTTCAGCACAATGAAAGTCCTTAATAAATAACATAACGCAAAAAAACGCCTGTTCCTACGGAATCCCTCATTTAGCCAGGGGTTCTACGCGTTCAGGCATCTGCTTCGAATGAACTTTCTAAAGCTTTTTCTTAATCTTTTGCTTTTTCTTGCGAACGCTGCGAATAGTTTGTGGTAAGACGCCTACCAACTGAGCCAGCACCTCGTCAGGTACCTGCTGCACGTCACGCTTGCGGAAAAATTGCTCAAACTGCTCCAGGATTTTTTGGGCTCGCAGTTGGGTATTTTCCAGCGAGGTGGACTTACTAACTAATTTGATCCACTGCAGGCGGATTCGATACCCCGTCAGGATCTCGTCGATGGATTTGGGGTGAACTAAGGCAAGATCTCCCAGGGGAATAACGTTCTCGCAGTGATGGTCGAGGGGGGTGCCCACTACGGCTCCTGGTCCTGCAAATTCGGCAGAATGGCGGTTTAGGATGATGATCCCGCCAGCCTTGCGGCTGTTGATAATTTGGCAGGGGCCGCTGCGAATTTGCTCAATAAGGGAGGGAGAAGGTTCGTTCACCGGGGCAGTAGAAAGCTGAAGAGAGTTGGATTTGAAGCCTAAACACACATGCCGCCAGGCGCAAATGCGAGTCCCCAGGGAAGAGAAAGGATTGGGGGAGTATGGCGGAGTAGATGCACGGAAGACGTAACCTATGGGCGGTCGTAAGAGGGCGGTCGTAACGTTGGCGCTTGGTGCAGCCGTTTGGAGACCGGCGTTGGGAGGGATGGAGTGGTGTTGGGCGATCGCCGCAGCAATCGAAGCTTGAATGAGGGAGATGATTCAGGGAGGGTGGCGCTGCCATTTTTAGCGGTTATTGCTTTGGCGGTTCTTCCCTCTGGGGTGTTCAAATTCAGCGGCAAGCATTTAACTTTAGCAGCGGGTATTTAGCTTTAGCGGCGGGCGCTTACGTTTTTTTGCATTAGGAGCCGCCGCGATCGCCCAAACAGGCGACTTAACCAATCGGCAAGGATGGATTCAGTACGATAACCGACCCCCTGATACAGTCTTCGCGCTGCCTGGTTGTCTTCCAGGACGTGCAAATAAATTGACGTAAATCCCCACCGTTTGGCGAAGCGCTCACATTCCACCAACAGTGCTGTTGCAACGCCCTGCCGCCGGTAGGATTCTGCAATGGCCAAGTTGGAAATGTATAGATAGGACGGCTTTCCCCACCCCAAGGGAAATTGCGATCGCGCTGAAATTTCGACAGTTCCCACCACGGTTATATCTTGTCTCGGGGGTGGCGGCGAGTTTTTTGCCCTTGCCCATAAGCAGGGGGACGGGATTGCCGGAGACTTTTGGGGGGATGCTCCCTGAGGACGGTCCTGATCACGGGGCGAATCAACGGCCGCTAAACAGGTGTAGTGGGAATTAGGCTGGCGCAGGCGATGGTTTTGTTCTTCTTTTATTTCTGTCTGCAGCTGGTGTTTGTGGCTTCCTTTGCAGCTTGCGGAGCTATGGATGTTGGCGGTCTGGAGGTCCGCAAGGGTGGATACGTCCTTTTGCTGAGCCATACGGATGGTGATGGCTGGGCTGGGACGGGCTGGCGATGCAATTGCCGCTGGCTGGGACGGTGAAGGGCACATAGGCAGGCGCGATAAGGAACGCGATAGGGGCGTGGCGATCGCGAAAGGCGTCAGGGATGAACAGTCAACAATAAACAGTCAGAGAGAACTAATCAGCGGGAAGCAATAATTAAAATCACGGCTAAAGTAATGGCTACCGCAGAACGCGATCGCCCCCTTTTTACCTTACTTCTACTGTGCCTCAGCGGACAGCTCTTGTTGCAGGGGGCGCACCAGGGACGATCGCCCCACCAGGGTGACAGATTTTCCTTGCCATTTCACAAAAATTCGCCCGGTGGTCCACCGCTGCCAAGACGATCGCCGATAACTTTGAAAGTCGCCCTCTGCTTTAAAGTTCGAGTCCAGTTCGTAGCCCCGATCAATCAACCAGGCGTCGAGGGTTTTGCGCAGGGCTTTGGGGTTGCTGGCGGCGATCGCAAATTCAGCGGTGCGATTGAAATAGGTCGCCACTGCCCCCAAGAGAAATCCCAGGGGAACAGCGCTTTGGAAGGACGCGCCGCTAAAAGGACTTTCGTGGAGCACTTGGGCACCGACGATGGCGGCGATCGCCATGGACCCCGCAGAATAATACAAAAAGACAACGATGATACTGGGACCCAGTTGAGTCATGGTTAAAGCCCGGTAAACCTTACAGGCAGGGTAGCAGTCGGTTAAAGGGTATTAAAGGCTGAGTGGTGAAAGTTTGATGAAAGTTTGTGAGCCGCCGGGGAACCCCACCGGATTCGCCGCGACTGCCGAACCCCGATTTAGCCCCCGTTTATCTACAATTTTGACCATAGCCAAGGACGTTTTCTCCGGCAGTTTGCCACCACGGAGCATAGCCAACGATGCAACCTAATGATCCTAATAAGTTCACCACCAAAGCCTGGGAGGCGATCGCCCGCTGTCCCGACTTAGTGAAGCAGGCCAATCACCAGCAGCTAGAGTCGGAGCATTTGATGAAAGCTCTGTTGGAACAGGAGGGGCTGGCTAGCAGCATTTTGACCAAAGCCGAAGTGCCGGTGCAACGATCGCGCGATTATACGGATCAGTTCATTGCCAAACAGCCAAAGGTGAAAGGCTCGGGCACGTCGGTGTATTTGGGACAAAGTTTGGATCAGACCCTGGACCGGGCCGATAAGGCGCGGGCAACGATGGGGGATGAGTATATTTCCATTGAGCATTTGCTGTTGGGCTATGCCTTGGATAATCGCTTTGGCAAAGAATTTTTTAAGGAGTTTCGCCTGGATGAAAATAAACTGAAGGAGGCGATTCAGCAGGTGCGAGGTAATCAAACGGTGAGCGATCGCGATCCCGAAGGAAAGTACGAGGCGCTGGAAAAATACGGTCGCGATTTAACGGACTGGGCGCGCCAGGGCAAGTTAGATCCGGTGATTGGGCGGGATGATGAAATTCGTCGCACCATCCAGATCCTGTCCCGACGCACGAAAAATAATCCGGTGCTAATTGGTGAGCCGGGGGTGGGTAAAACCGCGATCGCGGAAGGGCTCGCCCAGCGCATTGTGGCGGGGGACGTGCCGGAATCGTTGCAGGGGCGACAGCTGATTGCCCTGGATATGGGGGCGCTGATTGCGGGGGCAAAATATCGCGGAGAATTTGAAGAGCGGCTGAAGGCGGTGTTAAAGGAAGTGACCGATTCTGCCGGGCAGATTATTTTGTTTATTGACGAAATCCATACGGTGGTGGGGGCAGGAGCCACCCAGGGAGCCATGGATGCGGGCAACCTGCTGAAGCCCATGTTGGCCCGGGGAGAACTGCGCTGTATTGGTGCCACCACCCTGGATGAGTATCGCAAATATATTGAGAAAGACGCGGCGTTGGAGCGACGGTTTCAGCAGGTCTTTGTGGACCAGCCGTCGGTGGAGGATACGATTTCCATCCTGCGCGGACTGAAGGATCGCTATGAAACCCACCACAATGTGAAAATTGCTGACACTGCTTTGGTGGCGGCGGCGAGCCTGTCCACGCGGTATATTAGCGATCGCTTTTTGCCTGACAAGGCGATCGATTTGGTGGACGAGGCGGCGGCCAAGCTAAAAATGGAAGCCACGTCTAAGCCGGAGGAGCTGGACGAGGTAGACCGTAAGATTTTGCAGCTGGAAATGGAAAAGCTGTCGTTGCAAAAGGAAAGTGATGCGGGGTCGCGCGATCGCCTGGCTCGCCTGGAAAAGGAGCTGGCGGATTTTAAAGAGCAGCAAAGTGGCTTTAATGCCCAGTGGCAGTCGGAAAAGGATGTGCTGGATCAGCGCAAAGCCCTGAAGGAAGCGGTGGACCAGGTGGAGGTGGAAATTCAACAGGCGGAGCGAGATTATGACCTGAATAAAGCGGCGGAATTAAAGTTTGGAAAGTTAACCCAATTGCAACAGGAATTGGAGGAAACGGAGGCAAAATTATTACAATCTCAGCAAACGGGACAGTCCCTGTTGCGAGAAGAGGTGACCGAAGAAGATATTGCTGAAATTATTGCGAAATGGACTGGAATTCCGATTAGTAAATTAGTGGCTTCGGAAATGGAGCGACTGTTGACTTTGGAAGATGAATTACATAAGCGGGTGATTGGTCAGGGGGAAGCGGTGACCGCCGTTGCGGATGCTATCCAGCGATCGCGTGCCGGATTAGCTGACCCGAATCGCCCCATTGCTAGCTTTATTTTCCTCGGTCCCACCGGCGTAGGAAAAACCGAATTAGCCAAAGCGTTAGCCAGTTATTTATTCGATACGGACGAAGCGATGGTGCGTATTGATATGTCGGAATATATGGAAAAACACGCCGTTTCTCGACTGATTGGTGCGCCTCCAGGGTACGTGGGCTATGACGAAGGGGGGCAGTTAACGGAGGCGGTGCGGCGGCGTCCTTACTCGGTGATTTTGTTTGACGAAATCGAAAAAGCCCACCCCGATGTGTTCAATATTATGTTGCAAATCTTGGATGATGGACGGGTGACCGACTCCCAGGGACGCACGGTGGATTTTAAAAATTCCATCCTAATTATGACTAGCAATATTGGGTCCCAATTTATTCTCGATGTGGTGGGTGACGACTCCCAATATGAGGAAATGCGATCACGAGTTTTGACCGCATTGCGAGCAGAATTCCGTCCCGAATTTCTCAACCGCATTGACGATTTAATTATTTTCCATGCCCTAGAAAAATCCCAATTACAGAAAATTGTCAGCCTACAGGTGGACCGTTTGCGCCAGCGGTTAACGGATCGCAAAATCACCCTTAAACTGTCCGACGAAGCCGTTATATTCCTGGCAGAAGTGGGCTATGACCCCACCTACGGCGCGCGACCGTTGAAGCGAACTATTCAAAAAGAGCTGGAAACGACGATCGCTAAAGGCATTTTGCGCGGAGAATTTGTGGACGGCTGCGTTATTTTTGCCGACGTGGAAAACGAGCGTTTAACATTCAAAAAACTGGCGGGGGATTTGATTTCTGTGGGAACTTAGTTTCTACTAATAGTGAACCGCCAACTCCAATTCCAGCGCCCACCCAAGGGCACAACGACCCCGTGACTTATCCCACTGCGCCCCGTTCGATTACTCACGTTATCTATGATTTAGACGGCTTACTTTTAGATACGGAATCGATCAATATTGCCGTCAGCGACCATATTGCCACCCGGTATCAGCGCCCCTACGATCCGAAAATGCAGTCGCTGGTGCTGGGGCGCGATGCGATCGCCTCGGCAAAAATCCTGATCGATGTGCTGGATCTACCCATTTCGCCGGAAGAATTTGTGCGGCAGCGGCGATCGCTGATCGACACTTGGAATCGCACCCCAAACCCCATGCCCGGCGCCCGCGACCTGTCTCACCAATTCCACCGCAGCGGCATTTCCCAAGCCATCGCCACCAGCTCCACCCGAGACACCTTCGAGCAAAAACGCGCCCACCATGTGGAGTGGTTTGCCATTTTTGAGGCGATCGTGGTGCGGGACGATCCGGCGGTAAACGCTTCTAAACCTGCCCCCGATTCTTTTCTGGTGGCAGCGGAGCGATTAGGGGCAAAACCCAATCAGTGCCTGGTGTTTGAGGATTCTATTTCGGGTATGGAAGGGGCGATCGCCGCAGGAATGGCGGTGGTGGCGGTGCCCAGTGCCCACAGCGACCCGGCAGATTACGGCGCGGCGGATTTGGTGTTGGACTCCCTCGAAAGCTTCGACCCCACCCCTTGGGATTTACCGGCGATCGCTCCCATTCAAGCCCCACCGTTAACTTCAATTAGCTCGCCCAAAGTAACCCTAAATGCGGGATAAGGGCGTAAAACAAAATCACAGAACAAAATCACAGAGCAAAATCACAGAGCAAAATGGCGGTGCCGTAAACCGGGTCGCTACAATATCATTACCCCTTGGCGAGGGAGCCATGATGACTTTTACGCTGGATTTATCTCCTGTTACGACCCTGGACGACCGACAGTTCGAAGCCCTGTGCCGTCAAAATCCTAACGCTCGACTAGAACGCACAGCCCAAGGAGAATTAATTATCATGCCTCCCGTTGGCGGTGAAAGTGGACACCGCGAAGCCGATTTAATTACAGATCTAGCTATTTGGAATCGGCGAACAAAACTGGGTAAGGTTTTTAGTTCGTCCACTTGTTTTAAGCTACCCAACGGAGCATTGCGATCGCCCGACGCGTCATGGATAAAACTAGAACGCTGGAATCAGTTAAGTGAAGCTGAACAGAAGAAATTTTCGTCTATTTGCCCAGACTTTGTAATTGAATTGCGCTCAGAAAGTGACGGGCTTTCCACCTTACAGAAAAAAATGGAAGAGTACCTTGAAAATGGCGTGCAGTTAGG
>CALCTI010000697.1 GCA_937894105.1 uncultured cyanobacterium | reverse complement strand
CAAAGCCCTTATTTAGCAGAGGTTTCAGTCCTGTTTTCTCCGTCGAACTCACGTTTGATGGGCACTTACTGTTTTGCTAATTGGAGCACTGACCACGAGGGGATGTGGAGTAAGTTGATGAAAAGTGTCCGGGGTTAAAACTGAGGGGCAGAATAGATAACAGGGCTCTACTCTTTGTTTCTTATTTATTACTTTGGGTAAGCTATCAACAAGGAGCTATGTTCTGCTCAAGCTTTTGCCACAGTGCTAAAGCTTCGATTTTTTCCACTAGACGTTTCGTCCACAGGTACTGAGGTATGAATCTAAGGAGTGTCTCCCCCCTAGCTAAGGCTCTTATTAAGCCCCTTTTAATTGCTGGATTAGCCGTTAGCGTTGCCGCCTGTGAGGGCGCGGATATTCCTGGTTTGGGAGGGGGTGATGAGTCGGCTGCAGTGGAAATTTCTCCGGAGCGTAAGGAGCGCTTTGAGGGGATTTTGCAGGAAACTGAAGGCACCGATCCGTCAAACCCTGAAGACGTAAAAGCGGTCGGTAGGCGGGCAGAGGCGCTGGCGGAACTAGGGCGTACCGATGAGGCGCTGGAATTGGCGGAGCAGGCGATCGCCACCAAAGGCGATGCAGGGTCTGCCTGGTTTGCCAAAGGTCGCGCCTTGTATTTGACAGAGCAGTTTAGCGAATCTGCGGAAGCCTTTGCGAAGGCGACAGAATTTCAGCCGAAGCGGGCTAATGCTTGGAAACGTTATGGTCAGGCGTTGATAAAGGCAGAGCAGGCGGAAAAAGCGGTGGAAGCCTTTGCGAAGGCAGTGGAAATTGATCCCCAGGATGGAGTGTCCTGGCGACGGCAGGGGGAGGCGTTAGCGAAAATCGAAAAATATGAGGAAGCGGTTAAGAGCTACGAAAAGGCTCTGGCTCTTGATCCCGACGACGTTAGAACATTGCAGCGCCACGGGGAATCTCTATTACGGCTGAAAAAGTATGAGCAAGCAGATTTGAGTCTGGTTAAGGCCCTTAGTATTGAGCCGGAAAATGCTCGGCTGCTGCTGCGTCAGGGGGAAGCGCTGATTGGACTGAAGCAGTACGACGAAGCCCTGTTGGTGCTAGAGAAAGGGATAGAAATTGACGGACAGGATGACAATTTGTGGGGACGGAAAGGCGATGCCCTACGCCGCCAGAAAAAGTTTGACGAGGCTCGCGCCGCCTATGAAAAGGGGCTGGAAATTGATCCCGAGCGGGAGTCTTTTAAAAAGCGCTTGGCTCAGCTAGAGGAAGAGCAAAAGGAGGGCGGAAAGGCTGACGGTGAAGCAAGCGAGTAAAGACAATGGGCACCCCGTGCTGGGCAACCGTTACGCCGCAGGCAAGGAAAAACCCATGGCAGTCTTCACGCGGTTGAGGGTTGCCTGGGCTACTTCATTAGCCTTGGTTTGTCCGTCTTTCAGCATAGTATCCAGGTAGCCAGGGTCGTTGAGAATGTCTTGATATTTGTGTTGTATAGGCTCTAGGGTGGCGATCGCCGCAGCAGTCAACAACGGCTTAAACTGCCCCCACCCCATGTGCGCGCATTCAGTGGCCACAGCCTCCTTGGTTTGGTTTGACAGTACCTGGTAAAGCCCCAGTAAGTTATTGCACTCGGGACGCTCCGGATTGTCAAATTCCAACCCCCGCACCGGGTCGGTTTTACAGCGCTTAATTTTCTTCTTGATTTGGTCGGGGGAATCCAAAATTTCAATACGGCTCATTTCCGATGGGTCCGACTTGGACATTTTGTTGGCGCCATCGGTCAGGCTCATCACCCGCGCCCCCGCCTTACGAATCGCCGGGTCAGGCACTTTAAGGATTGAATCCCCTTCACCCCCTTTCCCCAGACTATCTCCAGCGCCAAACTGATGGTTAACCCGCAGGGCAATATCGCGGGTTAGCTCCAAATGCTGCTTTTGGTCTTCCCCAACGGGCACGCGATCGGCGTCGTATAGCAAAATATCTGCCGCCATCAGCACCGGGTAATCCAACAAGCCAACGCTAACGTTTTCCCCCTGCTTCACCGCCTTTTCTTTGAACTGGATCATTCGCTCCAGCCAGTTGAGGGGGGTTACACAGTTCAGCAGCCAGGCAAGCTCCGCGTGGGCGCTGATTTGAGATTGTACAAAAATGGTGGAGCAGGATAGGTCAATGCCGCACGCTAGGTATAAAGCAGCGATCGCCCGCGTATTCTCCGCCAGCATCGTGGGATCATGGGGCACCGTCACGGCGTGTAAGTCCACCACACAGAAGAAATTGTCTGAATCGTGCTGGTCATCAACCCAATTGCGTATGGCACCTAAATAATTTCCCAGGTGAAGGGTCCCCGTTGGCTGAACACCGGAAAGTACGCGTGGTTTGCCCATAGCTGCAAGGTGGGTGTTTCGATAAAAGGGTAAGGAACAGTGTTGACGCAGTTTTGACGCGCCCTTACTTAAAGGCATCGCTGCTGCCCCAGTTTGGCGTGGATCGCTAATCGCCTGGTGTGATTAGTCAGCCCCTAAGGATTCTAAGTTTCCTTCAACAATTATGCGAGTTTATCGGTTGGGTGATAACGATAAATTTTCAGAATAGTTAAGTTGTATTACATTTTTAAATGCAGCTTGTGACAGAGGTTAACACATGATTAATTCAGTTCATGGCTCGCTTATTGATTGCTCACTCCACCTATGGATTTACTTATAGGTTTGATAACTTAATGTGTTTATTCATGGCACTAATTCCAAAAGTGCTCGTGCAAGATAGTGTTTTTACGAATGATGGCGGACTGCAAATTTTTGGAGAGTAAGTGAAGTTGCAGATCGTTACGCGTTCTTAGTTTTTATTTGATTTTTTTGGAGTGCAATTATGGTTCAAACTGCCCCCGCGCCAGTTTTTCCCTCTGTGGAAGGTTTGGATAAGCTCTTGGGTCAAGTGCGAGAGTCCCTCCAAGTTGCTGGCGATAAAACCCATGTGGATGATGCTTTAGCGGAGTTTGAGATGGTGCGTGACCAGGTGGCAGGTGATCGCCCGGAGGTAGCAGCAATGATGACTCTGCTATGGCAAGAAGCGGTTAGCGCACACCGGTCCTGCAGTTTTTGGCGCGAAGTGTCCGACGTGGAAAAAGAGTTGGCGAATCGTATCGCTGCAAATACCCAGCAACGCAATTAAGCAACACAGCTAAGCAGCGAACTTGGGAGTGCTACTGGGGCTGTGATCGCTGGATATGTAGGCGATCACCCTTTTGTAGCCCCATCGCTTCTGCCCGCCCTTCCCCTAGTTCAATGACCCACGCCACTTGCCCAGCAGGTCCGTAAGTGGGACAGGGATCGTTGGCGCACGGGGGGGCGGTAATAATATCTAAAACCTTGTAGGCGTCTTTGGACTCTGGGCGATTGGGGCGGTTATTGGGGATACGGGTCACAAACACCATATCCAGAGCCACCGGCACGTCTTTCATCCAGAAGCTCACTTGTTCCGGTGGGTCGAAGGGGAAGCCCATACCACGATTGTCGGGGAGGCGATCGCGAAACATTAGCCCACACCGTTGCTG
This sequence comes from uncultured cyanobacterium, assembly GCA_937894105.1. Classification (GTDB taxonomy): domain Bacteria; phylum Cyanobacteriota; class Cyanobacteriia; order CACIAM-69d; family CACIAM-69d; genus CALGDE01. The sequence goes on along the minus strand of CALCTI010000697.1, from coordinate 2,330 downwards.
GGGCTGCGTTTCAGCAATTTCCAAATTGATCACCACCTCTGACGAACTGCCCCTGGGAAAAAAGGTAGCTTCTCCCGTGATTTCGCCATATTGAGGACAGGTCGCTGATACCTGGGACAAGGATTCTGGTCGTTCTAGTGAATCGTTTCCCATATCAATAGCCCAGGCACAATTTCCCATCAGCAACGCCACACCCAATACGCTCAACGTCCAGGCTTTAGGGCTCCCGAAGTACATAGCCAATGCCTCGCACCGTTTGAATCAATCGCTTTCGATCCCCATCTTCCAGCTTTAGGCGCAAATAACGCACGTACACTTCAATGACGTTAGATTCGCCCATAAAGTTGTAGCCCCATACATTTTCCAAAATTTGCTCCCGCGATAGCACTTCGCCAGGATGTTCCATTAGGTATTTCAGCAGCTCGAATTCTTTCATGGTGAGGGCAATCGGCTGCTGTTCGCGAATGGCGAGGCGCTGTCCTAAATCTAGGATGAGATCGGCAAAACGCAGGTGAGGCTTGGAACTTTCGCTGGGACGCAGGTAGACGGAGATAAAGCGTAGAAAGGTGTCGGGACGATAGGGCTTGAGAAGGTAATCGTCGGCACCGGCTTCTAGACAGGCAATGCGGTCTTCCAGTTCATCCCGCGCCATCATTAACAACACGGCTACGGTGTGCCCCTGTTCCCGCAGTTGACGGCACATCCATAGTCCTGATTGTCCTGCCAACATGCGATCGGCAAGGATTAGGGAAACGGGGAACTGACTAAGGTGATCCAGGGCAGCGGTAGCTTCTCGAACGGTGACGGTGGTGTAACCTGCCCCTTCGAGGGCATTGGCAATTTGATTGCCCAGCATTTCGTCGGTTTCGACAATCAAAATGGGGGCGCTGGAGATCGTACCAACTGGAGCCATAAACGGGGTTATTTGCAGGATTGTTTTCAGGACTGGGGGGCTTCGTTAATTATTTTTCGTTAACTACTGGTAGAGGATTTACAGCGAGACGACAACGATCGCGAGCCCCTAAATTTGAGGACCCCTAAATTTGAGGACACAAAATTTCAGTTCCATCATGGCATTGGCGATCGCGATGTCAATGGCGCTTAGCTGCCAAGGTACGCAAAAATATAAATCTCTTCAGGCTTTTTACGCCACTTAGTTTCGACTTCTTCTGGGCTTTCCTAGGGCGGTCATCAGTGAAATTCCAAACTCAATAGCTGCGAGGGTTTCAGCTCCTAATAGTTTTTATTGAAAAGGGTTTGTACTGTCTATTGCGTCAGGTATCCGGATGCGTAAGATGTTTGGAGTTTAATCGACGGTACGCCCTAGGGCTGGGCACCACACTGCGCACGATTGTTTATAATCATGCCCAGTGTTCTTCAAACGAATTTTTCAAGATAGGTTCTTCAAGATAAATCTTTTAATGCGCATTGCTTGATCAGGATCTTTCAACAAACGGATCTTGCCGGTGGAGTTAGGTAGAACCATTTGTTCATTGATTTTGTATTGATTGTCTTTAAAGTGATTTTTTAATCCCGATTAGTGGCTTACTCCCTTAGACACTGCTCAGCGAATATTTTTCAGCTTTAGAATCAGCACTGATTTTGTTAGTTCCCTCACCGCGATCGCGATCATTTCCCTGGCGTCCTTGGCTGGATGTGGCGGCTATTGGTACCTGGGGAGCGCTGCTGCTGACCTACTGGCGTACGGGACGGCTGGCGTTGCTGGTGCATCCCATTTACAACGGGCTAATCGTAGCGACGGGGATGTTGTTACTGATTGCTAGCACCTTCGCCGCCATTAAAATTATTCGTGGACGTTCCCCCAGACGATCCGATATTGACGGAAGCGAGGAACATTTAACGGTACTGCCACCGACGTTGACCTCGGGAATTTTGCTGGCGGCGGCGATCTTAGGGCTGCTCATTGCACCCAAGCCCCTAGCTAGCTCCAAGGCAATGCAACAGCAAACTAGCGCGTCAGTGACAGTTACCCGGTCTAATCCCCAGTCTTTTCGAGCCAATCGCGACCCGGCTGAGCGATCGCTGGTGGAGTGGGTCCGGTTGCTGAACGTTTATCCAGAGCCCACTGCATACGAGGGGCAGGCGATGGAAGTTAGTGGCTTTGTGCTTCCTTCAAACCCTGACGACGGACTGCCCCCTGGATATATTTGGTTGGCGCGGTTTACGATTACTTGCTGTGCCGCTGATGCCTATCCTTTGGTATTGCCGGTGCAGCTACCGGGAACTCGCCCTAAGTCTTATGAGGCGGATACGTGGTTGTTGGCGACGGGGACGGCACAACCGGCGAAAATTGGTCGAGATCGTCGACT
>CALCTI010000696.1 GCA_937894105.1 uncultured cyanobacterium | reverse complement strand
CAAATTCTTACCCCCAGTACCCTCCCTAGCTCCCCCCATTTGCGGAACTGCGATATGATTTAGGTGCGGTTATTGAGGAGATAACGAGGAGCTCATTATGTTTATCCTGCCTGGATCTGCGGTACGCGTGACCAACCCTGCGGATATTTTCTACGGTTATCAGGGGCTGGTGCAGCGCATTGTGGACGGTAAAGTTGCCGTGCTCTTTGAAGGGGGCAACTGGGACAAACTAATTACCTTTCGCTTGTCAGAGATTGAAGCCATTGACGCTACCGCCGGACGCAAGAAGTAATCTCAATCGTTCACCAATTTCAGTCGTTCACCAATTTCAGTCGTTCAAATAGGTCAAACCAATGCGTTTGCCCCTGCCTCAGTTTGCCGCTGGCGATCGCGCGCCCAACCATATCGGCGAAGTGATTGCCAACGCCACCACCCATTTTGTAGCCCAATGCCTCGCGCCCGATACACTGGATTTTCCCGCAGCGCCCGCCTTTGGCAGCTGGGTACGTGCCCAGGACGAAGAATCGGGACATTGCATCCTAGGAGTGGTTTATCATACCGCCACTAGCCCCATTGATTCGGTGCATCGGGCCACGGCCCTGGGGCTGTCTATCGATCAACTGCGGGAACAACAGCCCCAAATTTTCGCCATGCTCAAAACAGAATTTGAAGTGGCGATCGCCGGATATACCCCCGACAAATAGCAAGCGAGCCCACCTCCCACCAGCTTTTATCACTACTTACCCGCCCGCCCGCCCCAGGTTCACCAAGGGGTGTATGGCTGTGAACCGGAATTGGCGATCGCCTTCACCGAAACCTTTGATCTTCTGCGCACCCTGCTGCAATTTCCCGGACTGCCCAACGACGCTCTAATTGCTGCGGTACTGCGGAATATTTACCAAACACGAGGGGGCGATCGCCGGTGGCTCATCCAAGCCGGTCGTCAGCTCAGCATCCTTCTCAAGGACGACTATGATCGCCTGCGCGCCATCATGGGACAAATCAACCTTTCTGCTTAATGCCAGCTTTCTGCTTAATGCAAGACCTTCTTAAGTACACGCCAGATTTCCCGCTTTCCTAAGATTTTCTCAAGGACTGTTGTTAACAGAAGCGCAATTTTTGTCAGTTTGTTGCAAACAAAACAAACACTCTCGCATCTTTCTTAAGGTGTATGACGGTTTAGCGCCCCCACCTAAAGTCCAGAAAAGCTACACTTATAATCCCACTATTAGAAATCGCAAGATATAATTGCTGCGATTACGTTTTATAAATTTTTGTGACAAGCACCGCCGGAGTTTAATGTCTATGCCCCGTATTCTCGTAATTGACGATGATCCTGCCATTGCTGATTTGGTAGCGGTCAATTTGGAGATGGCGGGCTACGATGTCAGCCAAACTCCTGATGGTGTGAAGGGGCAGGCCCTGGCGCTACAGCTTCTCCCCGACCTAATTGTGTTGGATATTATGCTGCCCAAGGTGGATGGCTTTACGATTTGTCAGCGGCTACGGCGAGACCAGCGCACGGCAGATATTCCCATTTTGATGCTAACGGCGCTGGGGCAGACCCAGAATAAAGTTGAGGGCTTTAACGCTGGTGCGGACGATTATCTGACAAAGCCCTTTGAAATTGAAGAAATGCTGGCGCGGGTGCGGGCACTGCTGCGGCGCACTGACCGAATTCCCCAAGCGGCCAAGCATAGCGAAATCTTAAATTACGGTCCCCTAACCTTGGTGCCGGAGCGCTTTGAAGCCATTTGGTTTGACGCAACCGTTAAGCTGACCCATTTGGAGTTTGAGCTGCTTCACTGTTTGCTTCAGCGTCACGGGCAAACCGTGTCCCCTAGCGATATTTTGAAGGAAGTGTGGGGATACGACCCCAACGATGACATTGAGACCATTCGGGTTCACGTGCGCCACCTGCGGACGAAGATTGAGCCAGACCCGCGCCATCCGAAATATATTAAAACCGTTTACGGTGCTGGCTATTGTCTAGAGCTACCGGCGTCGGCGGATCGGGTTGTGGGCGAGTCGGCCTAGGCGATGGGGGCTAACGGGCCAGCTTGTCCAGGGCTGCGATAATGGCATCGGGTTCTGCGCGCTGGGTGTAGTCGGCGTCGGCGAAGGCTAGGGCGATCGCCCCGTCCTTTCCGATGACGAAGGTGGCAGGAATCGGCAGTTCAAAAGTGTCGTCGCCGTTATGGGCGGGCAAATCAATGCCGAAGCCTGCATAAATGGGGCGCAGCTCTTCCGGCAGTGTAAAGACCAAGCCATACTGTTGCGCCACCTGATTCCCCTCGTCGCTTAGCACCTCAAAGGACAGCTCGTTTTTCTCCGTTGTGGATAGGGAACTGTCTGGGGTTTGGGGAGACACCGCGATCAGTTGGGCTCCTCGCTTTTCAAGCTCAGGCAATGCGTTTTGCAGGGCTTTTAATTCCAAATTGCAATAGGGACACCACTGACCTCGGTAAAACGACAGTATCACCGGTCCTGCGTTCACCTTTTCCGACAGGCGCACCGACGATCCTTTGACATTGGGAAGCTCAAAATCTGGCGCGGGCTGTCCCTGTGATGCCACGCCGTCTAAAATTCCTGACGCCTTGAGGGCAGCTGTGGCGGCTCCCATCGTGTCCTGTAGATTTTCAGCCACATTTTCCCGGAAGCTTTGGCGATAGGCCTGTAACTGTTCAGCTAAAGTCATGGCGGTAACCGTTTTTCGACGACGTCGTTAACAACGGATCCAAGCTATCACTGGCTTTTCTCCCTTTGCGACAGGGGCAAAACCGGTTTTCCGTATCCCAAAACAGTGCAAGCTTGCGGTGCCTTGGTGGATCGTGAGAGTTGGATTGGGGTTATCCGAACTGGAGCGATCGCCCAAAACAAAAAAACGAACATCGGTAAAAACAACCGATTCGCTCACGGACTCAGCCTGTATTTTTCATAATGCCAGGAGGCGGACTTGAACCGCCGACACGAGGATTTTCAGTCCTCTGCTCTACCAGCTGAGCTATCCCGGCACGGCTTTTGGGATAGGGCTCAAACCCGCTCTCCATCAGCGCCCACTTAAGTTAACAGACTTAATTACCTTTGACAAGACATGGGCTTTTTCGATTATTGATCGTTCTTTTCGACCTTGCCTATGCCGTTACCCTTTGATGATTTCTTTCGCATTTCTGAGAATTGTCACTGCCGTGGACCTGTTGAATTTTTCCATGTTGAACTTTGACATATTGAACCCCATTGATAATGTGTGTCACGGTTTTGGCTATACAAGGAATCACCAGGGCGGCCTCAAAATTACGATGACCGAGAATCAGTCACAAGCTACACTTCATAGGAATGCCACAAGCTGAGTTCACACCTTGCGATGTCTTGGCACCGCATCGATCCTTTCTACTGGTACTGAATGGCGGCTCATCTTTATATATACATTCTCAGTTCTAGGAGCTGCTATTCGTCAAATCTCAAAGTCTTGCACCACAGGTTTACGACCCCTAGTTTATTTTTAGGCAGGGTGCAGCACTTCCCGCTGGGTAAGGCTTCTAGACTCAATTGACGACGCGCCTAGGGACCACCTAATTTGTAAGCACTTTTTGACTCTTTTTTAGCGATGCAACAAGCGACGCCACAATTGACACCACAGCTAACGGTATTTCGTGAGGCTGCTTTGTCCGGCGACTTTTTGGTGACGGCGGAGGTGATGCCGCCGAAGGGGGGCGATCCTGGCCATATGGTGGCGATGGCGGAGGTGCTGAAGCCGTGGACCCACGGGGTGAATATTACCGATGGCAGCCGAGCAGTGTTGCGCATGTCGTCGTTGGCGGCGGCGGTGTTGCTCCTTCAGCGGGGTATTGAGCCTATTTATCAGCTCACCTGTCGCGATCGCAACCGCATTGCCCTACAGGGGGACCTGATGGGGGCCCATGCTTTGGGTATTCGCAACGTGCTGGTCCTGACGGGGGATCCGGTAAAGGCGGGAGACCAGCCCGATGCAAAGGCGGTGTATGACTTTGAGTCGGTGCGGCTGTTGACGGCGATCGCTAAACTCAACGGCGGCGAGGACTGGCAGGGGCGATCGCTCCCCGATGGTCCCACGGATTTATTTCCTGGGGCAGCGGTGGATCCCCAACTGAAAAGCTGGTCAGCGCTGCAGCGCCGGTTTGAAAAAAAGGTGGCGGCGGGGGCAGAGTTTTTCCAAAGCCAGCTTATTTCCGATTTTGATCGGTTGGCGGCGTTTATGGACAAAATTGCCGTCCCCAGCGGCAAGCCGGTGCTGGCGGGCATTTTTCTGCTGAAGTCGGCGAAAAATGCCCTATTTTTAAATCGCCGGGTGCCGGGGGTAACCATTCCCGATGCCACCATTGAGCGGTTGGCCCAGGCGTCGGATCCCCTGCGGGAGGGGATGGCGATCGCTGCAGAACAGGTACAGATGGCCCGGAAAATGTGCCAGGGGGTCCATATGATGGCGGTACGGCGAGAGGATTTGATTCCCGAAATATTGGCAATGGCAGGCATTCAGCCGATGGTGGCCCTGCCGCCCCTATCGCGAGCAAAGTCTACCCAGCCTCTGCCGTCAACAATGTCTGTGGTTTAGCAGGAGACACGTAAAACCATGGAAGAATGGTTGACCATTGGCATCGTTGTAGGGGCCCAGGGATTGAAGGGAGAGGTGCGAGTTAAGCCCGAGTCAGAGTTTCCCGAGCGGTTTTTAGAGCCGGGAACTCGCTGGATTTTGCCTGTGGGAGCCCAGGTATCCCAGACGGAGCCCAAGCCGGTAGAGTTGCTGGCGGGGCGGGCTAACGGCAAAGGCACCGTGTATATCCTGAGGCTGGCGGGAACCCATACGCGCATGGCAGCCGAGGGATTGCAGGGGGCAACCTTATATGTGCCCGCTAGCGATCGCCCCCCCTTGGAAGAGGGCGAGTTTCATTATTTGGACCTGCTGGGGATGACCGTGGTGGACCAGGGCACCCAGGAGGCGGTGGGCATCGTGGTGGATTTAAAAACCCAGGCCCAGGATTTACTGGAGGTAAAATTGGATCAGGGAGATCGCACAGTGCTAATTCCCTTTGTGGAGGCGATCGTGCCCGTGGTGGATCTGGACCAGAGACGGGTGGAAATCACCCCGCCGCCAGGGCTGTTGGATTTGCCCTAGGCTAGGGGCTGCCATCAATTGAATCCCTAAGTCAAGAGCCGTAAGGGTTTCAGCCCCTAGTCTTTTTTGTTTTGAAAGGGCGTGTATTCCCCACTGTATAAGGCTTCTGGCT
>CALCTI010000695.1 GCA_937894105.1 uncultured cyanobacterium | reverse complement strand
GAAACGGGGGCAACCCAAAGGGATAAAATCACTCCCCATACCCATCCAGTCCAACCGATAATAGTCCCAACTTGCAAGCTTCTTAGCCAAAACATAATTGGTACGTAAGACACAAATAGCAGCTCTAAAAGGATATAACCGCCCATTCTTAACCAAGTACCCCCAGTGCCAGGTTCTGTTTCCCAAACCTCGTTAGCTGAAAGGGCCCCAGCAACAAAAATAAGACTCCAGAAGAGGGGAATTAACCTTTCAAAGGTTAGCCAACGGGGTCGCCTTTGACGGTTAAACCACCGTACTCCTTGGGGCTGAATCAGGCTGGATAGGCTCGCGATCGCTAACGTGACGACCCCAATAACCATCCAAGACTTAATAAAATTTTCCACGCGCCTCTAATGCCTTTCTAATCAATGCCTTTCTAATCAATGCCTTTCTAATCAAAAATGTAGCCAATCAAAAAGTTGCCACCTTAAAATTGTACTCAAAGTGGAAAAATCGATTTATTTTTAACCTTATTGTCAGCCTCTTTTAAACTAATTTAAATCGACTAATTTTAGCTGGCTAAATATTCGGAAAAACCAGGGCGACGCTGACGCAAATTACGCAATGCTTCCCGCTCAATCTGTCGAACTCGCTCGCGACTGATCCCCATAGACCGACTAATGGCGGCTAGGGTCATCGTCTCTCCAGTGTCAAGACCGTAGCGCTGTCGCAGCACCGACGCTTGCTTTTCCGTTAGCAACGTTAGGGCCTGTTCAAGATCTTTTCGCAAAGCAGCGCGAGTTACATAATCCTCAGGACGATTCTCCGTATCCTCCAATAGATCAATTAATTTTGTATCCTGATTGTCTCCCACGTACATATCAAGGGGCATGGGCGATCGCATATATTTCAAATAGTCGCGCACCTTGTTTTCCGACAAATCCAGCTCCTTCGCCAGTTCGCCATCTTTAGGAGATCGCCCCAAAGCCTGAGTCATTTTCCGCTGTGCTTGCTTAAGCTTGTTCAGCTTTTCTGTAATGTGGATAGGCAATCGAATGGTGCGTCCTTTCTCTGCGATCGCCCGAGTGATTCCTTGGCGAATCCACCAGTACGCATAGGTGGAAAATCGATAACCCTTGGAGGGATCAAACTTTTCTACCCCTCGCTGTAAACCTACCGTTCCCTCCTGGATTAAATCTAATAAATCCAGATTTCGCTTCAGGTATTTTTTGGCGATCGACACCACCAAACGCAGATTAGCCTCTACCATTTTGCGCTTGGCTTGCGCGCCCTTTTTCAGCTTTTTATCTAACTCTGATTCTGAAATGTCTAGCGCTTCAGCCCACTCCACTCGGCTGGGCGATCGCCCCAGCTTTTCCGTTAATTCTGACTCCTTCCCCTCCACGTCAGACAATTCTTGAACCCAGCGTCCCAGCTCAATTTCTTCTTCGTGGCTGAGCAAAGGAATACGTCCAATTGCCTGAAGATAGGCCCGCACAGAATCAACGCTTGACTTTTTGCGAGTTGATTTTTTAGACTTCGCTAACTCTTTCTTAGCGCTGACTTGATTAGGCTGAGTCTTAGTTTCCATGGAAAGCTGCTTAAAATTACTATTAATTTTAGCGACCAAGATAGCCAGGAGTTACGCTAGCCAAAACCTCGGAGCACATTGACAAGTGTGGAAGCCTATGACGTCATGAGCCCTGAAGCTCTTGAGACCCAATCAAAGATTCAACATGGTAATTAGCAGAACAGCAATCGATAAAATCGACCACTAAACCAATTATCAAAAGTCTAGACAATCAGCCCGTGCGACCTGCCCGTTGGCGCGCGATACGCATCAAACTGTTTGTACTTCTTTCGTTGACCCGGCAGGTAAAGCTGCGCTGGTATAAACGTATGACTTTCACTCCATACTATCTTTGACCAAATCTTAAAAAGATGAATCACCCTTAGGGGTGATAAAGATCGAAAACCGATATTGCTTTAGTCTTTGAAAAGTGATCTTTAAATGACTTTGAACAATGGATAGGAAGCCTTTTCGTTATTGATTTCTATCATTAAAAACGTTTATAAAAAGGCTACGTTTATAAAAAGCCCTTGGGTGGCTCTCTACTCTCTCTGATATCCAATGTCTCCGTTCTGGAGATGCCGTTCTGGTGATGCTGATCTGATGATGCCGCTCTAGTGATGCTTGGGCCACGTTCTGATCGCGCCTGTTTTTAGTTAGACAAGAGGCCCTTTTATAAGGTCGCCCTTGGTAGCCACATCGTAAAGCAGCTTCCCTGCCCCACGGTAGAGTCAATGGTGATACAACCGCCATGGGCTTCAATAACCCGCTGCGATAGGTGTAGCCCTAGTCCGCTGCCGGCTCTCATGTGCTGCCCTTGGCGGAATCGGTTGAATATTTCCTCTTGCTCAGCTTTGGGTATGCCCACGCCGGTGTCGCTAATGGCGATCGCCACTTGATCGTCCTTTGGCAAAAACAATCGCACTTTGACCTCGCCCTCGTCCGTAAACTTCAGCCCATTGCCCACTAAATTGGTGACAACCCGCCGCATTTCTAACCCGTCACCCATAATCCAGAAGTTCGACACTGATAAAGTGGCACCCACTTCCAGGGATAAGCTCAGCGATCGCTCCGTTGCTAAGGGAGCCAGCTCCGCCACCACCTCCTTTGCCAGCCGATGTAAATTTAGCCGAGCAAAAGCCATTTCCTTTTGCCCCGCATCATGGCGATAAACCTCCAGCAACGTATTAGCCATCGCCAACAAATTACTGTTATTGCTAATGACATTCTTCAGCATCTCGCGCAAAGCTTCCGGCGCTTTCCCGAATCCATCCTTAACCGCCATTTCCAACACTCGATTTGCTGCTACCAAAGGCGTTCGTAAATCATGGGTCAAGCGAGCCACAAAATCCTCGCGTTGCTGAGCCATCATCACCTGCTCATCGATGCTGTTTTTTAGGCGCAACAAAGCTCGAACCCGTGCATTGAGCTCGTCCACGGCGATCGGCTTACGAATAAATTCATCAGCTCCGTAATCCAGTCCGGCGATGGGGCTCAACTCGTTATGGGCTGTCAGCAGAAGAATTGGGATGTAAGGGAGAGACTTATTTTTGCGAATTCGCTGGGTAAACTCATATCCATCCAGCTCCGGCATCATCACATCCAACAACAGCAGATCCGGCGGATCATTCTCCACATGCAGCAGCGCTTCCCGGCTATCTTCAAAGCAGGTCAGCTCGCAATCGTTAATATCATGTAAAACAGCTTGAAGTAAGAAAAGATTGTCTGCAACATCATCCACGGCAACAATACGATTACAGCGGCTATCCGTACCTTGTGACTCTTTCTTCACGTCTGTCAATCGCCGGGTAAACAACGCGAAAACCTCAACAAATAATGCTAAATGGCATTAGCTAATAACTATAAAATTAGGTAAGTATAAATTAGTGGAAATAGCGCCGATTTCCGTCTACCCTAGGATAGATGAGGGTAGACCCATCCTCAAATGAACTAGTTGTAGACTGCTTCTTGTCTGGCTGCTACCTTTCTTTGCCAACAATAAGTAATTTCAGTTGGTGAGCTTAGTGAGGTATCAAAACAATTCCCAAGATCCTTAGAAATACCAAGGATTTATTGGAATAATTATCAAGCTACTGACCCTAAAATAGTAAAGTATTGCTTGAATCTTTTAAGTCTTTTGGCAAATAACGAGGCAAAATAATCTTGAATTCAGATCCTTGATCGGGAGTGCTCTGTAGTTCAATATGTCCTCCCATTGCCTCAGTTAAAGACCGAACGATGGCGAGCCCCAATCCAGTTCCTCCCCGTTTCCTCGTCATGCTTTGATCCACTTGTCGAAACGCATCGAAAATTAGCGCCTGACGATCTTTTTCAATGCCAATTCCTGTGTCTTGAACGCCTAAAATTAGCCACTCATTGTGGCGATCGCCCGCTTCCTTCTCAACGCCACGATCGCCGCCGCTTTCAACCTGTGGATTAATATTTTTGGACTCAATCCAAACGCGAATGCTGCCTGAATCTGTGAACTTTACGGCATTTGTTAGCAGATTTGTTAGGATTTGACTTAATCTCACTGAATCGCTAATAACCTCTGGGTTTTCCAAGTTATAGTTCGTGTAGATTTCTATCCTTTTTTCCAAAGCCACCGGGCGAAAATCTTCAGTAATTTCCCCGATCAATTTCTGTAAGTTAAGCTTTTTTGGCTGTAAGCGTAAATTTCCTGCACCAATTTTAGAAAAGTCAAGCAAATCGTTGATTAAAGCCTGTAGCTGCTGGCTGTTACTTAAGATTCGCTCAACCATCTGCCCTTGTTGAGCATTGAGCTTGCCGTAGGTTCTACGCTCTAAGACTTGAGAAAATCCAACAATTGAATTCATGGGAGTTCGTAGTTCATGAGACATCGTGGCCATAAACTCTGACTTGATTCGTGCCACCTCAATAAGTTCTCGATTCTTCTCCTGAATCTCCTGCTTTTGTCGTTTTAAAACCTCATTTTTATCTCGTAAAAGCTCGTTAGTGGTACGTAGATCTCTTTGGGTTTCTTTAATTAGGTTTTCTGCCCGATAAAGGCGTAAAGCATTATCTACCGTTTGCTTTAATCGCTCAGGCGTAACCGTTGACTTGTTAATGTAATCGGACGCCCCTGCCTTCATCAACTCAACAGCGACCTCCTCATCTCCCTGCCCGGTAAGCACCACAACAGGAGCGTTAAACCCGCTTTCTCGTAGTGACCTCAGCAAGGATAAACCGTCGCTATCAGGCAATAAATAGTCTAAAAAGCAAAAGTCAAAAACCGCATTACAGATCGCGCTTAAAGTCTTTTCTGCGTCATCTATCTCTACAATTTCTGACTTAAATCCGGCTTTTCTTAGGGATCGACGCACCAGCATACGATCAATTTCATCGTCGTCAATCACTAAAAACCTAAGCGCCTGATCTAGATTTAACATATGCTTGTCTGAATTTAAATAAGCGTCATTTGCCTCACTCAGGCAGTTTCCGTAAACGATCTTTTTCGGTAGACATAAGGCCACAGAAACGTAGACCCAAAGCATTGGTCTTATCTAATTTCAATGGCTTTATTTTACTACCTTAAACGAAAGCATATGCTGCAATACTTTTTTCATTTTCTATTCTCTAATTGTACAAAATTTGCAAACCCTAGTGCCAGTTTTTAGGGCATTTCGCACAGCGACCAGTATTCGTTAAGTGCTTTTGTAACACTTAAAAACTTAGAGAAAGTAACAGGTTTCACAATGTAGCCTGCCACATTAAATTTATAGGCTTCGATGCGATCGCGCTCCTCATTAGAAGTGGTGAGCACAATAACCGGAATTTTCTTCAAACTATCGTCATGGCGTAACGCATCCAGAAACTCAATGCCGCCCATCTTGGGCATATTGAGGTCCAATAGGATTAAAAGCCGCTTACTAGGAACTGATGACTCCTCTTCATTTCGTAGAAGGCTTAAAGCCTCTAAACCATTTTCTGCCACATGAAGGGAACTTTCAAAGTCGTTTTTCGCAAACGCTCTGCGAATATTCATAACGTCCACTTTGTCATCCTCAACTAAGAGAACATTGAGAGAACGATCCTTTACTTTTACTGTCATAGGGCTCTCGTATACCTTTGTGCGCAAAGCTCGATGAAGCAAGTAGCTTATTTGACCGGATTGGGCATCGTTGATTGGGAGAAATGGCGTGCCCTAGCTGATAAGCCCAGCGCGAAGGGCGCGAACTGCAGCCTGGGTTCGGTCATTGGCTCCGAGTTTATTCAAAATGTTGCGGACGTGGGTTTTAACCGTTCCCACGGTAATAAATAAGCGTTCAGCAATTTGCGCATTGCTGCAACCTTGAACAATATTTTCTAGGATTTCTAGCTCCCGCTCCGTTAAGGGATAAGAGTCAAGAATTTGTTCAAACTCTGGTTCAACGGCTTTGATGGAAACGGTTTTTTCCATGGTTACCATTCCCGCAGAAGCTGACTGGGGAGCAACTTGTCCCAGCACAATACGAGCGATCGCTGGATCAATCCAAGCATTACCTTCATTCGTTTCACGAATAGCCTGAGCCAAGTCATTGGTACCAATTTCCTTAGTGCAATAGGAATCAGCGCCAGCGGAAAATGCAGCCAAAACAGCTTTTGCACTATCGTGCATTGTCAACATCACAACCCGTGTGCCGCTCGCCTTCTCTCCCTGGACGTTCCGTAAGCGTCTTACTAACTCAATGCCATCTATATCAGGGAGTCCAATATCAACCAGCGCCACATCAGGTTTATAAGTGTTCAGCATATCCAAACCTTTCTCGCCACTCTCCGCTTCTCCTAAAACGTCAATGTCAGAAAACTGACCTAAGGCTGCTCGAAGACCAGCGCGGGTAAGGTCGTGGTCCTCCACTAAAACAACGCGAATTTTGTCCACTACGTGTCCTCGCTAAAACTCAGATTCCAGATTTGTATCGACGGTGCTTGATTCAATAATGCTAAACCGCCCGGCATTGTCAATTTAACCTGCCGTTTTCTGGATGAAGCACTGACTTTCTGCTAA
>CALCTI010000694.1 GCA_937894105.1 uncultured cyanobacterium | reverse complement strand
GTTTTTCTATTCGTGCTTCCGTTAAGACTCTGGTTTATCAGCCCTACAAATATGGGTTTGTAACCGACATTGAGGCAGACTCTTTACCCCCTGGGTTAAACGAGGACGTCATCCGAGCAATTTCTGCGAAAAAAGATGAGCCGGAATTTTTGCTGGAGTTTCGCCTAAGGGCCTACCGTCGCTGGTTAACGATGACGGAACCCACCTGGCCCGATGTGGACTATCCTCCCATCGATTACCAAAAAATTGTTTATTATTCCGCTCCCAAGCAAGAAAAGAAAAAGCAAAGCTTGGATGAGGTAGACCCGACCCTGTTAGAGACCTTTGATAAATTAGGCATTCCCCTATCGGAGCAAAAGCGCCTGAGCAACGTGGCCGTAGACGCCATTTTTGACAGCGTTTCCGTTGCCACGACCTACCGAGAAAAGCTGGCGGAGCACGGGGTCATTTTCTGTTCCCTATCGGAGGCAGTGAAAGATTATCCCGAGCTGGTAGAGAAGTATATAGGCTCGGTGGTTCCTGCGGGCGACAATTATTTTTCCGCCCTAAATTCAGCAGTCTTTAGCGAAGGATCTTTTGTGTACATTCCCAAGGGCGTCAATTGCCCCATGGAATTATCCACCTATTTCCGCATTAACAATGGTGACTCAGGACAGTTTGAGCGCACGTTGATTGTGGCGGAAGAGGGAAGCTACGTGAGCTATTTGGAAGGTTGCACTGCGCCCATGTATGACAGCAATCAGCTGCATGCGGCGGTGGTGGAACTGGTGGCGCTGGATAATGCGGAAATCAAGTATTCCACAGTGCAAAACTGGTTTGCTGGGGATAAGAATGGCAAAGGTGGTATCTATAACTTCGTGACCAAGCGGGGTTTGTGCGCTGGCGTTAACTCCAAGATTTCTTGGACCCAGGTGGAAACTGGTTCGGCGATTACCTGGAAGTATCCAAGCTGCATCTTGAAGGGTGATAATTCCATTGGTGAATTTTATTCGGTGGCGCTGACCAATAATCGTCAGCAGGCGGATACGGGCACCAAGATGATTCACGTGGGCAAAAATACCCGCAGCACCATTATTTCTAAGGGTATTTCTGCGGGACAGTCGAAAAATAGCTACCGGGGGCTGGTGAAGATTGCGCCCAAGGCTAAGGGGGCTCGCAATTATTCCCAGTGTGATTCGATGTTGATTGGCGATCGCGCCATGGCTAATACTTATCCCTATATCCAGGTCCAGAACGAAGCTGGTCAGGTGGAGCATGAAGCATCCACGTCAAAAATTGGCGAAGACCAGTTGTTTTATTTAGCCCAGCGGGGAATTTCCGCAGAAGATGCGGTTTCCATGATGGTGTCGGGCTTCTGTAAAGATGTGTTTAATCAACTGCCGATGGAGTTTGCCGCTGAGGCTGATAAGTTATTGAGCCTGAAATTGGAAGGTTCCGTGGGCTAAGGTCCGCTGGATCTACTGATTGCCCTGATCCCCACCCCTTCTCCCCAGGGAGAGGGGGATTAATAGGGTTTGTTGGGGTTGGCTTTTTGATTTTATTGGGAACTAATTGGGAGAAATAGCGGCGATCGCCATGATTGTAGAGAACGCATCGACGATTTTATCGGTTAAAAACCTCCAGGCTGGCATCGACGGCAAGGATATTTTAAAAAAGTTTGGCATTGAAATTAAAGCCGGTGAAATCCACGCCATTATGGGGCGCAATGGATCGGGAAAAAGCACCCTGTCTAAAGTGTTGGCGGGGCATCCCACCTACGAAGTCACTGGCGGTGAGGTGGATTTTCAGGGCAAGGATTTATTGGAACTGGAGCCCGAGGAGCGATCGCGCGAAGGGATTTTTCTGGCGTTTCAATATCCCGTTGAAATCCCTGGGGTAAGCAATTTAGATTTTTTGCGCGAGTCCACCAATGCTCGGCGAGTGCACCAGGGATTAGAAGAGTTGGATCCCTTTGATTTTGATGATTTGGTGCAAGAAAAGCTGGGTGTGGTGCAGATGGATCCAGCGTTTCTAGAGCGCAGCGTTAACCAAGGATTTTCCGGCGGCGAGAAAAAGCGCAACGAAATTCTGCAAATGGCCCTATTGGAGCCCACCTTGGCGATTTTGGATGAGACGGACTCTGGTCTGGATATTGATGCCCTGCGGATTGTGGCGGGCGGCGTCAATCAACTTTCCAACGAAAAGAACGCCATGTTGGTGATTACCCACTACCAGCGACTGCTGGACTACATCATTCCTGACTTTGTGCACGTAATGCGGGACGGTCGCATTATTAAGACCGGCAATAAGGAGCTGGCGCTGGAGTTGGAAGAGAAGGGCTATGACTGGGTGGATGATCTCGAGCCCACGTTGGTGGAGGCTTAGGGAGGTACATGATGGGCACCACTGACAGTCCGGCGAGCAATAATCCCGGCGGTAATTCCAGCCATTCCAGTAAGCAAGTTAACTCCCAGCGGGTTGATTATTGGAGCCAGCTCCTGAAAACGATAACGGCGGAGTCTGATGCGGCCGCCGGTTGGGTGGGACAGGTGCGATCAAAAGCTACGGCGATCGCCCAGGAGTTGGCCCTACCGTCCACCCGCGATGAGGACTGGCGATTTACTGACTTATCGCCCCTGTTAGGTATTGAATTTTCCGTGGCTGGGGCGATCACCACCCCCGCTATTACGGCAACGGACGTGACCCTTGAAGAAGCGCCTAATAGCCGCATTGTATTTGTGAACGGTCGCCACGCGCCGGACTTATCTGACCTAAGTGCATTGGGCGAACTGGCTGATAAGGTCACCGTTAGTGCCTGGTCTGCCGGTCACGACAGCGTTTTAAATGCCACCGTGGAAAGCACTTTGGGCAAAATCCAAACCAGTGCTGAAGCGTTTACGGCGCTGAATACCGCAGCGGTAAACCAGGTGGTGGTGATTTCGGTGGCGCGTAATGCCACGATTGAGCTGCCCATCCACGTGGTGTTTTTAAGTGCTGGGGCCGGGGCGATCGCCCAGCCTCGCTGTTTGATCACCGTCGGTAGCAATAGTCGCTGCACCGTACTGGAGGAGCACCGCGCTCTGGGCAGTACCAGCGATGCCAATGCCCCCTACTGGGTAAACGGGGTGACGGAAGTTGCCCTGGCGGATAATGCGGAAATTCACCATGCCCGTATTCAGCGAGACACGTCGACGGCGTTCCATATTGGCAACACAGCGGTTAGCCAAGCCCGAGATAGCCGCTATACTTTGACGTCTTTGGATGCGGGGGCGCGGGTTTCCCGTCACAATGTGGCCGTATCCCAAAAGGGACCGGGTACCCATACCGCCTTCAATGGGCTGAACGTGGCCACTGAGCGCCACACCAGCGACACCCATACGTTCTTGAATTTGCAACATCCCCATGGCACTGCCGACCATTTGCACAAGTGCGTGGCGAGCGATCGCGGACATACGGTATTTAACGGTCGAGTGTTTGTGGGGCAACAGGCTCAGCAAACGGACGCGGCCCAGTTGAATCGCAATTTGCTGCTGTCGTCGAAGGCGCGGGTAGACACCAAGCCCCAGCTAGAAATTATTGCCGACGATGTGAAATGTACCCACGGGGCCACCGTTAGCCAGTTAGAAGATAATGAAATTTTCTACTTGCGCAGTCGGGGGTTGGATGAAACGGCGGCGCGGCGACTGTTGCTGGATGGATTTGTGGGGGAAATCCTAGAGCGCTTGCCCGTGCAGTCCCTGAGACTTCCCTTAGCTAAGGCGATCGCCGCCCAAATCCGCGCCATAAGCTAGATCCACCACCGCCCCTAACCACCCCTCGTTTACTTTTATTTATTGCCTTGTCTCATACTGCTTTCTTCTACAATAGCTCTAGCTTTAGTAGGCAGTCTTATATCTTATCTCTTGCGTGAGTCTGCTGCCTGCTACTTTATCTCTAGCCTGAGAACGC
>CALCTI010000693.1 GCA_937894105.1 uncultured cyanobacterium | reverse complement strand
GGGCTTCCACAAACTCGTAACTGGAGAAGGGACGGAGATCTTCCACTTTTTCGCCAGCGCCAATAAAGCGGATGGGAAGTTTGAGCTGCTGGGCAACGGCGATCGCCACGCCTCCTTTCGCTGTTCCATCCAGCTTCGTCAGCACAACCCCACTTAAGTTCGCCGCTTCAGCAAACAACTTTGCCTGTTGTAATCCGTTTTGTCCCAAGGTGGCATCCAAAACCAGCAGCGATTCAATATGCGTGCCCGGCGCTTTTTTATCCACAATGCGCCGCATTTTGCTTAGCTCATCCATCAAGTTTTTCTTGTTTTGCAACCGTCCTGCCGTGTCCACTAACAGCAGTTCCACATTGCGAGACTGAGCAGCGCTGATAGCGTCGAACACCACCGCCGCCGGGTCCGTATTTTTACCCGGATTAGCAATCACCTCTACGCCGGACCGCCGCCCCCATTCCTGTACCTGTTCCACCGCCGCCGCCCGGAACGTATCTGCTGCCGCGATTAAACAGCGATAATCCGACTTGGTTGCTAGCCGCGCCAGCTTACCAACAGTGGTGGTTTTTCCCGCTCCGTTAACGCCGGTCATTAGCCAAATATTAAGCTGATCTTTTTCCGGCACCAACATGGGAATCATCGTCGGATCATCGTCAGGCTTCCGTGCTGGTTCGTCCAGGAGATTTTGTAGGATTTTTTTCAAATAGGCGATCGCCTCATCCGGAGATAGCACTTCCTCGCGCAGCTTTTCCTGAAGGGCTTCAATGATCAGATCCGTCGCCGTAACGCCCACGTCTGCCTGAAGTAAAAGGGCTTCAATTTCTTCGATCGCATCCTCATTCAGTGGTCCTTGCCCAAAAACGCTTTTTAGGTCGTTGACCAATCCCTGGCGAGTTTTATCTAAACCACTCCGTAGCTGATTGAGCCAAGAAATTTCCTCAATGGAAACGTCTTCGGGGCGTCGTCCTTGGGCGGCTAGAACCTCTGCTGACCAAATAAAATTCTCGTCAAATTCAATAATTGGTTCCGGTGGCGCTTCTTCCTCTTCCTCCGGCTCCGGCTCGGGAATGATCGCCTCAGCCCGCACTCGCTCTAAACGCTCCTCCCGTTCTGCCTCGGCCCGCTCTAAAAACGAAACTGGCGCGGCAACGTTTGCAGACTCTTCAGCAACTGGAGTTTCAGCAACTGGAGTTTCAGCAACGGTTTCAGTGGTCTCTGCGACCTCTTCTGTTGCAACCTCTTCTTTTGCTATTGCTTCTACTGCTTCTACTGCAACCTCAACGGTTTCCGCTTCCGCCTTAACTTCACCCTCGTCTTCGTCCGCCCCGTCTAAATCCTCAACAGCTTCCGTCTGAGCAACTTCTAGTTCTGCAACTTCTGGTTCTGCAACTTCTGATTCTGCAACTTCTAGTGCTGCAACTTCTGGCTCCTCAGGTTCTGCCTCCTTTTCCGTTTGCTGCTGCACATTTTGATAAGCAGCCTTTGCCCAGGCTAAATAATCTAGAGCAACGTCATCTTCGTCACTGGCACCGTCGTTAGCGGTCCCCTCACCTTCTGCCTCTGCCGTCCCAGCGTCGTCCTCAGGGGCAGTAGTGTCAGATTCAGCGGCTTCACTGGCGGTGTCAGCCCCCGACTCAGCCTGATTCTCTGGCTTATTTTCCTCATCGTATTGGCGGCGGAACCAGTTAAAAACCATGGAACTTTACGGGCGAAAGGGTAAGACTACAAACACAGCTGAATCCTAGGGCATCTTAGGACTCTTCGCGGGCGGCTTTCCGAGCGGCTCTCTGGGCGGCTTTCTGGGCATCTACCACCCGACGCAGCACGCCGTTTATAAATCGGTAACTGTCCTCGTCGCTGTAGCGCTTTGCCAACTCCACCGCTTCATTAAAGGCCACCCGGTCCGGCGTGCCCACATAGCGCAATTCCACCGTCGCCAGTCGCAAAATATCCGCATCAATACGCGCCAGCCGAGTCATATGCCAGTCCTGCATTACCTCGTCTAGGTGCTGATCCACATCGTTACGATGTTTGATCACTGCTTCGATCAGCTCTAGGGCAAAGGCTCGCAGTTCTGGCTGTTCGGCAGATTGCAATAGTACCGGCAGGTCGATCGCCATTCCCACTCGTTCAATAGCCGACTGGGTTTGCTCAATGGCTTCCCGCACCAGGGCGATCGATTGTTTCGCGTCCCCCGCCAGGATACTGTCTTCCAGTAGTTCAGTTTTATTGAGGCGATCATTCCCTCGCTGCAAACTACCGCCAGCCCCTTCCAGAGCCTCTCGCGCCTCCGTCTGTAAGGTTTTGACCGCCGAAGTGAGAATTTCCGATATATCCTGAGCGCCTCCAGTGTCTACCTTAGATTCAAGCTTGGACGGTAGCTGGCTAATCGCCAACAGGGCAAGTTCTCGAGAAAGACGGCGGGGTTGCATAGGTGCGGCTCATAAGATAGACGGCCGGGGAACGAGATGAGGACAGCTAGGGAACAACAGGGCAAATAGCTGTAAGAACATGGGAAGAACTAGCTGGGGTTCGATAGGGAATTGCCACGAATGGTGCGGGTTGAGGTGCCCACTCGGGCGATCGCTCCGTCACGGCTGGGAGACACAATACCTCCCGACACCAAAATTTTGAACGCATCTTCCACGGACAAGGACAACTCAATCACATCCGTTGTCGGAATGACACAATACCACCCGGAGGTGGGGTTCGGCGTGGTGGGCAAAAATACGCTAAGCATATCCTGGTCAAGCTGAGACTGAATTTCCGGTCCCGCCTCTCCCGTTACAAAGCCCAAAGTCCACAATCCCAGGCGGGGATATTCCAAGAGAACCACCCGGCGAAAGCGCTGGCTAGAATCTTGCAGCAAGGTTTCCAACAGTTGCTTCAAGGTGCGGTAAAAACTCCCCACAAGTGGAATTCCTTTCACCACCCGTTCGCCGTTGTTTAACAGCCATTGCCCGACAATATTCCGTGCCATTAACCCCAGCAGCAAAATGACCAGCAGGGGTACGGTAATGCCAATTAATAAGTCCAGAAGGGTAACCACCCATGGATCCAAATTGAACTGGGCAAAAGGGTTGAACCGCTTGGGCAGGCTGGTGACCACCTCGATGGTTTTCTGTCCTAGGTTGATGGTGAGCCAGATGGTGGTGGCCAACGGAATCGCCACCAACAGTCCGGCAATCAGGTCATTTTTTAAGTTTTGTTTGAAGCGATCAAATTTAGACAACGTGGCATCCCCAGCGTCTTATGTCTTTTGCAGACCTTATGGTAGCAATATCCCCGTCCGACGGCGCTTAAAGGCACTACTATTTCTAGAGACCCTTTGGTATTTGTGCCGAGGGGGCGGAATAAGCCCACGGAGAGAATGGATTGTGATCGGAAGCGTTGTGATCGGAAGTGTAATTAAAACTCAAATAAGGGCGATCGCGGAATTTTTTTTGGCTTTTGCTTTGGGGACTTTTGCTTTGGGGAGTTTTTCCTTGGGGACGATCGCTAAAAGGCTCACCATTGCTCTAGTGGCGATCGCCCTACCCCTAACCCTCGCCGGAACCCTATGGATGTGGGGCACCCACCCCGCCAGTGCAGCTTTAACGGACGATCGCTTTGACGGCAATATTTTCGCCCTGTACGCAGGAAATGGTTCCCTGGTACCTCCCAAGGTGACCCTGGCAGATTCCTTTAAAAAGGAAAAGCCCGCCATCTTATTTTTCTACGTGGACGACAGCGCCGACTGCAAAATGTTTTCGGGTACCGTTTCCCAACTGCAAGCGTTTTACGGAAAAGCGGCGGATTTTATTCCAGTCTTGGTAGACGCCTTGCCACCAGAAGGGTCCAATAATTCTCAAGAGCCAGCGTTTTACTACCGGGGGCTGATTCCCCAAACGGTGATTATTGACGGCAGCGGCAAAGTGGTGATCGACGAAGTGGGGCAGGTGCCTTTTGAAACCTTGGACGATCGCCTGCGGGAAGTGTTTGACCTATTACCGCGCACCGAATCCGTTGAGCTGCGTCGCCGCACCCTGAATGAGGTGAATATTGAAGTGGAACAGGTGCAAAAGTAAGGGCGATCACTGCCGCCATAGGTTGGATAGTTGGCAAAAAATTACCATTTTTAAGGGACCAAAACGAATTTTGAAAACTGAGGTTACAGTGGTGGAGTCCTTGTGGAGAGTGCATCGTGTCCAATTCTGTCCCGCCCGGTTCCTCTAATTCCAACCCTAACGAGGAAACCAATCTAGTTCCTACGTCCCGACAGTCTCGCCCGGTGGAGACGGAAGAATGTTGGGCGATCGTGATTGCAATATTGGCAATGGCGGGAATTTTTTGGTGGACCACAGGGCGCAACCAATTTTCCATGGATCTCCTGTCTTCCGTCACCGGCGACTCCGCAGCAGACGTCACTGGCGGTGCACCCACCCAATCATTTAACGGTGGAAATGGGAACGGTGGTACTCAAAACGATGCCAACGGTGGTCTTCTAGACGGAGTTGGTGCGGTGGAAAGTGGCGTAGGACTTGGCGATGGAAACACTAATGCTGGGGG
>CALCTI010000692.1 GCA_937894105.1 uncultured cyanobacterium | reverse complement strand
TGACCGCGATCGCGATCGTTTTTGAAATGACCGCAGATTTCAACGTGGTGCTGCCGTTAATGATCGGCGTGGTGGTGGCCTATTTAATTGCCGATCGCCTGGATCCCGGTTCCCTTTACGGGCGCTTGCTGGAGCTTCAGGGTATTCGCCTGCCGTCCCAAACCAACAGCACCGATTTGTTGGCGAAACTAACTGCTGAAGATGTGATGCACTCGCCGGTGGAAACTCTGGATGCTCAGCTGAATTTAGAGCAAGTGCTGCAGGCTTTTAATAAGTCTCACCATCGGGGTTTTCCCGTGGTAAGCAACAGTGGGGACGGCAATACGATGGTGGGCATTGTGACCCAGTCCGATATTACCGACTGGAGCAAGCTGCACCTGCCCTCGTCCGCGCGGCTGCGAGATATTATGACCCACCGCCCAGTGACAGTGACCTTAGGCGATAGCGTGGCAGAAATTCGCTATATGTTTAGCCGCTATCGCCTAAGTCGGGTGCCGGTAATGGAGGGGCGACGGGTGGTGGGCATTGTGACCCGTAGCGATTTATTGCGGGCAGAAGCGAACCGTCTGGGGGGAGAATCGTCCCTATCCACCACGCGCAAGCCGTCTTATTTGGTCTACGCCCGGCGATCGCCCAACACCGGTCGCGGTCGTTTGCTACTGCCCCTCAGTAATCCTAAAACGGCCAGTGCATTGGTACGCATGGCACTGGCGATCGCCAAGGAGCGGAATTACGAATTGGAATGTTTACATACGGTGGTAGTGCCCACGGGGCGATCGCCGGAGGAAACCTTTGTGGATTTATTTGAGCTGGGCGATCGGCGCACCATGTTGGATTATGCATTTCAACTGGGGCAGCAAGTACAAGTGAACGTGCATGTGCAGGTGTGCACCACCCACGACCCGTCCCAGGCGATTTTGGAAACCATCGAAAAGCGCCACATTGATCTGGTGCTGCTGGAGGCCACCCCCTCCCTGTCGGACGGCATCTTTGGGCGCGGCATTCAGCGACTGGGACAGAAAGTCCCCTGTGAGCTAGCTATTTTACGCTGGTCGTCGTCCACCCTGGCGGACCTTATGAAGCGCCCTAACCCTTACAAAAGCTCAGCGTTTTCCACGGCGGTACCGTCCACCTACGATCCGGCACTGCTGGAAATTTTGCGCCAGCTTCGCCAATGGGTAGTGTTTCTCGGCGGTGGTCCTAACGCTAAATGCGCCCTGCGCTTGCTGCCAGGATTAACGGCATTAGAGCCCCATCGTCTGCCCCATTTAGCGGGTATTCACCTGTGCCAAATTGCCACCGACAACCAGCGCACTTCCCCCGATCCCAGCGAGTTGATTAGTGCCCAGCGATACCTGCAAGGGCGCACCTCGGTGCCCATCACCATGGGTCAAACCTTTGGCAAAGACGTGTTGTCTACCATGGTGTCCGTAAGTGAACAACAGCGAGCGTCGGTATTGATATTGGGCATTAGCCGGGAAAGTTTTATGCAGCAGGCAATCCACGGCAATTTACCCCAGCAGATTATGGGCACTAGCGATCGCACCGTTATTCTGGCTCGCGATGCCTTGCATAACCTGGAATAGCTTTGGAAGAGCAATGGCAAGCTATTAACGGCAAGCTATGGGTCACTGGACTCACCCGCGCCGCCCACCGCCAATCCGGGATAAAACACTTGGTAATACCAAGGAAAATTTTTTCGCAGTTCCTTTTCCATCCTTAGGGATACGGTGTGGGTGGACGGCGGCACAATTTTTTGGCGTGTTTGGTGGCGGTATTTAAACCGGTAATAGCTGTCGCTTTCCTGGGGGCGAACCGTTAACCCTTGGGGATCAATTCCGTGAGGCGGCAAACCTAGCCACTGGTAAATATTGTTCATGACGGTGATCGGCTCCAGCATTAGATGCTCAAACACCACATAAAACAAATCCGCTTGAATAGGCTTCGGCAAATCCTGCACAGACTTAAGGGAATTTAAAGCAGCGCCAACCACCCCCCCATTGCCAAACAAGCGATCGCCCCGATCATAGGCTGACAGCTGGGCAAGGTTATCGGGAAAATCAATCCACAGGGTTTTCTGGTGTTGCGCTTCAATAGAGCCATAAATCTGCCCCAGTTCTCGCACGCAAATTAAAATTTTGCTACGGGGATCAAGGAGCTTAACCAAGTCCACTTGACTTAACCAGCCTCGATTTTTATCCACCACCCAGTCATATTCACTATTGGCAAACCACCCGTTTACAAACCCTCGAAAAGCCTGATCCAGTCGATCATAAGCGGCATCAAAATCCGGGTCTAACTGCGCCAGGAAAAATTCGTTGTCACTAATGCGCTCCCGCAGCATGGTTAAACAGTTAAACAGGGGCGAACTGTGAATCGCGGGATCAATCAGGGGATGTTCTCCTAAAAGCTGGCATAACAGTGTCGAACCCGATCGCGGCAACCCTGCTGCAAAAATAATTCGCTTATCCAGTTGCCCGTTATTTTGCTGGTTATTTCCATCAGGCGAGGAAGAAAGTGAAGGGGCGGCTGACATAAATTAGGTCTAAATAGGGTCTGAACTATCAGCGTCAAAAAACGCACAGGGCTTGTACAGAGTTCATACAGTGACATGGGCAACCGTATTTTATTTTGATCAAAACAAAATTTTGATCAAAACGTCCTTTAAATCCGCTTAAATATGATCGATTAAGAAGCAGCAGTTAGGTATGATCAAAGGTAGGGGGCATCGTTGCGATCGCAACTTCGGATTCGGCAAAATCTTGGGTAAAAGTTTTAACGAGTCACCAGTGAGCAATAGGTTCATTCTCCTCTTGAACGCTGTTTGTATTGACAGATTTCGTAGTAACTTTTGTCGACTTTTCTACCAAAATCTAACCTTTCGTCCGGGCGATCGCCGCTTTAGGGATGGAAGAGTTAACGGATCCAATTTCTGGCCCAATTCTATAAAATCTTGAACTTGGGTGATTATCGCCGGGAATAGCCACAACGACACTGAGCCCCATGGAAAACCATCCCGAACGCCTCTACGATGCCATCAATGCTAACGAGCTAGGTGCCATTATTACGGAGCATCGCAACCTGTTGCTATGCAGCTTGCTGCGTCCTATTTTGGACACTTTTGAACAAGAAGGTATTCAAATGTCAGCGGTGTTACGCGCCCTGGCAACCTTGGCTAAACAGCGCAGCGGCACCCTGTCGGCGGCAGAGGCATCTAATCCTTGGTTACAGTGCGAGGCGCTGTTGCGAGAAGCCCAAGCAATGGCAACGATAGGAGAGCAGCGCCCCCAGGTGACGGCTCCCGAGCGCGGCGGCGAGCGTAATGCGGCGTTAGATTACTTGGCCCAGGCGGGGCAATCGCAGGGAGCCTACGGAGAAGGGGAGGTGATCGCCAATGGCAATGGTGAATTTGAGGGGGACGGCGACGGTATGGACATTGGTCACCTGACTGCCAATCTGGATTTGTCAAAGCTAAAGGCGGATCTGGAAAGTGAAGGGGCACTGATGGACGGCGAGGACCCTGGCGAGGGGGCTGCTATCCACGATGGACAATTCAATAGGGGCAGCCAAGGCAACGGGGAGGCGATCGCCAATGGTGGAGCACCTCCGGCAGAACTTGCGTCAGTGGATTGGTCACAAGTGGGCGATGACGAAGCTTGGGCTAGGGAGCTGCTGGAAGAAAATTAAGGTAAGGCGCTTTGCTAGGTTTGACGAGACTGATTTAGCCAGTGATCGCCAGAGCCTTTAAAACCCCTTCAAACATTGCCAAACCGTCGGTGCCGCCGGTGGCTGTTTCTGCGGCTCGCTCCGGGTGGGGCATCATGCCCACCACGTTGCCGCTCCGATTGCAAATGCCAGCAATATCGTTGAGAGAACCGTTGGGATTGGTCCAATTACCCCCGCTGCCATCGCCAGGCACATAGCGGAATAACACTTGCCCGCTACCTTCCAGCGCTTTTAGGGTCTCTTCATCAGCTTGGTAGCGACCTTCACCGTGGGCAATGGGTAACGTTAATACCGTTCCCGGCTTGTAACCTTTCACCCAAGGGCTGCCGTTTCCCTCCAACTGGATGTTCACGCGATCGCACACAAAGTGCAAGTTTTGGTTGCGAGTTAAGGCTCCCGGCAATAGCCCAATTTCCGTCAAAATTTGAAAGCCATTGCAAATACCCAACACCAATTTTCCCGCCTTGGCAGCCTCCACCGTAGCCTGCATCGCAGGGGAAAACTGGGCGATCGCTCCGCAGCGTAGGTAATCCCCGTAGCTAAAACCACCAGGCACCACAATGGCATCCAGATCTGACAGGTCCGATTCCTGGTGCCACACCATACGCGTGGGCTGCTGCAAAATTCCTTCCGTTACCCAGCGCACGTCGCGATCGCAATTGGAGCCGGGGAAAACAATAACGCCAAATTTCATAAGTGGGGCGGGATCTTAACCTGCATAGCTACCCAAATTTACCACTGGCGATTACCCACGTTGTTTTTTATCCCACCCTTTATACCAAATCCGCTTTAACTACCCCAAAATGATGGTTCTAGCTAAACCCGCACTTCGCCAGGCTCAGTGCTCATTGGTCCATCTTTACGAGGTTGGGGTTAACATTCTGGATTTGGTATTAGATAAAAACATCCTAAATAAAGCGTCCTGAATAAACGTCCTAAATAAAAATCTGCGACCAAGTGGCCGCCAAAAATACAATCACCGCCACCAGCGCCAGCACCCCCTGAATAATGCTGGATACCACTGAGCCTAATAAAATCCCCGCCGTTGCCTTCAGCGATCGCTTGGCTCCCAATACCACCGGCGTGCGCGATCGCAATCGAAAGGCAAATTCCCCACAAAAGGCTCCCACCGCCGGTCCCAATAAAATTCCAATCAGGGGACCACCCACCGGCAACGCTGGCAATAGCCCAAAAAATCCCAGCGCCAGTCCCACAAAAGCACCAATTTGGGGGGGGGGGGGGGGGGGGGGGGGGGGGGGGGGGGGGGGGGGGGGGGGG
>CALCTI010000691.1 GCA_937894105.1 uncultured cyanobacterium | reverse complement strand
AACCGTTTAGCTGTGGGCGAGCGCCAGGGACTGATACAGCTCCGTTGTATTAATTTCCCCGATTTGATCCGCCTGCAGCCGATAAATCAAACGCACCACCGCATCGTCAATAACCTTCGGCTTTACTGCGTTAATCAATGTGTGGTGGGGATCATCACTATTGCTTAAATCCACATGGATAGTGCAGAATTTTCGCACCGGCAACGGACAAAATTCCCACTGGGTTAAAAACGGTCGTGAAGGAACAACTAAATTGGTTTCATCGGGGTTTTCAACAGCGTTTTCAGAGGAATTATTAACAGAGTTAGAGCTTGATTCAGATCCAGCTTCCGAGGCGATTTCCTCTGAATGATCGATTTCGTCAAAGGGTTGAATTTTCACAAAAACGAACCCTTTATCCTCCTTTTCTTCACTAAAATCCACCCGTTCAATACTGCCCGGATAAATCACCGGCGGGTCATTATTAGGATTTAAATTTTGGTGGCGATGCACATGGCCTAACGCCACATAGTCGAATTCTGGACGAGCGATCGCCCCCAACGGAATCGAAAACCCCTTACCCACCCCCAAAAACCGCTCTGCTCCCAAACTGGCGCGATCGCTCATCACATGCCCCAGCAAAATCGATGGCACATTAGAATCCAACCGCCGCACCTCCCCCTCCAGCGCCAAATCCAACCGCTCCAGCAATAGGCGCGACACCTCCCCCAGGGACAGCCCTTCCGTTTCCGGCTTGGTCAACAGCGCCGATCGCGTTAGCCATGGCAGGGGCACCACCTGCACCGGTCCCCCCGTGGTTTCTAGGCGATGGGTCGTCAACGTATCCCCCACCACAAAGCCCGGCACCCCCAGCGTTCGGTAAATACACAAGCTGGCCCCACCCTTCCCCTGGGCGTGTTGGTCATGGTTTCCCACCAGCAACACCGTAGGAATTTTGGCATCGGCCAGCCGCCGAAATTGTTGGGCAAAAGCCTGCTGCACCAGGGGCGGTGGCGTGGCATCGGGAAACGCATCCCCCCCAAACAGCACCAGGTCCACCGGCTCGGCGATCGCCCGATCCATACATCGTCCCAAGGTGGTCACAAAATCTTGCAGCCGCGTATTCATCCCCGTTACCGGATCAATGCGCCCATGGGATAGCCCACTGCCCAGGTGAATATCCGAAAGATGCAAAATTTTCACCACAACCGCCTCGATTTAAATCCAGATAGACCGTTTTAAGTCGCTGGTTGTAACTAAAACTCAGGGGATTTTGACAGCAAAGATTAGACCATTTAAATCTCATCTTTGAGCCCAATAACCTAATTAAAAATTGCTTTAAAAAGCTGCTTCGCAAGGTGCATGACTAATGCAGCAAAGGGAGTTTAATCTTTGATTCGATGCGTTGCCACACACCCTACGCGCAGATTTTTCGCAAATCCTATTGTTATTTTATCGGTATTGATTGACTTTTTGTACGTAAATCTAGTGTTTTTTCTTTACGAGTTAAGCTCTATTGCCTACGAAAACCTGTCCCAAAGCCAGTAGGTTTTGACTTGCCCTTTGCCTTTTATATCAATAATTCCTCTGGTTTCGCAGCGGTAGGAATGTTGCAGTAGCCCATAAGTTTCTTCACTAATTTGAATGTGGTTGGGACAACCATAGGACTCCATACGACTGGCCGTATTGACCGTATCTCCCCACAGGTCATAGCTAAATTTTTGTAGCCCCAAAACCCCTGCAATTACAGGTCCCGTATGAATTCCAACGCGAAGTTTAAGGGGGTGAGAATATTGACTGTTTAAGTCAGAAATGGTCCGCTGCATATCTAACGCTAAATTCGCGATCGCCGGTCCATGATCATCCCGTGGTTCTGGCACTCCCGCCACTGCCATGTAAGCATCGCCAATGGTTTTTATTTTTTCAACGCCATGGTGTTTCACTAATTCATCAAACTCAGAAAATATTTTGTTCAGCAACGTCATCACTTCGCTGGGAGTCACTTTGCTGGCGATCTCCGTAAAATCCACCAAGTCCGCAAACAGCACCGTCACCTCCGAATGGCGATCCGCAATAATCCCTGGTCGCTTAATCAGCCTAGCCGCGATTTTTGCCGGCAGTACGTTAATTAACAACCGCTGCGATCGCTTCTGTTCGCGCAATAAATTTTGTTGGGTTAGAAACTGCTGCTGTGACAGGCGCTCATATAAATATGCCACCAGCGCCGATAGTCCCGACATCCACACCATATCGAAGAGCAATTTTGACGCGTCCACCTCGGCGAACGGTGACTGCTGTAGCAAAGCGTTGATCAAAAAATGATAGGCATAGGAACCAGAATGTAATATCAAATGCGATCGCCAATAGAACGGCACAATGGCTGCTGTGGCAAAGAACATCAGGTTCCACCCCGTCAAATCGGGAGGTATTGGCTGATCCAACTGGTTGGGATAGTTGGTCACAATACAGGCGATCCACCCCAGCAAAATCAGCGCCAAGTTAGGATTTGCCTTGCCCCGCGAGGTCCTCAGCCCAAAATGCCCCACTACCAGCAGCATCAGAGCAATCACATGTTTCCAGAAGCGAACCACAATGATGCTGTGGGGGACCCAGCCGCTACGCCACGCTTCAATGCCCAAAATACTGGTCCAGCCAGAAAAATAAACAATCGCCAATAGGAACGCTAGACGCAGGCGATGTGCCACAAAAACCTGCCGCCATTGGTCATAGCGGTTAAAAGGAATACTTGACGGGGCTTGGAATAAGTTCAGCCGATCACTAAACCACCGATTAGGGCTCATACACAGGTCAAAAAAGTGTGCCCGTAAATTTCTGGATGCTACCCCGTACCAACTTACTTCAGCAAGTCAGCCCACCTAGCCAAGCCTAATGGCTGCCCCCAGGGGCAGCAAGCTTAGTCCATTGATCGATAGGCTCTGCCTATAGCCACTCTATTGATGATCACTCTATCGATGAACAGTGTAATTCTATCTAGAGCGTGCCATCAATCAAACTCCAGAACCTTTACGCAATCGAGAGTACATGCTCCTTAAGATTAAAAATATCAGGGGCGATCGCAGCTATTGAGTTTGAGGTTTGACCGATGATGGCCCTCCCTTAAACTTCAGCTTTTACGGAGCTCCAGGTTACGTAAGGCAACTGGTCAGCAGTTTCGCGGATACTGTCAAGCTGAGCCACCAGTTGACCGCAACTATCCCATTTTCCGCTGAGAAATGCCTGCCGCGCCCCTTCAATCAAAGTGACCGGGCTAGTGGTGCTGCCGTAAGTGACGGTTAGAGTGTCTAAATTTACGGTAACTTTGCCGCCCGGGTTCGCCTCAATAAAATCTTGTACCGCTAACTCCACATTGC
>CALCTI010000690.1 GCA_937894105.1 uncultured cyanobacterium | reverse complement strand
CAACTTGCGGGGCGACCCCCAAGACCGTATCGTTTATCGCCAAAACGACAACACTTGGGAGGAACGCCCAGTCAATCCATAAGGACGGAAACTATCCCATTTGCGATAGCATTAGTGCGCTACCCAGTCAGTCCCAACATTTAACGCTTTAGTAATAGACCTATGGAATGGACGCCAGAAGCCAAAAAGCTGTTTAAAGAAATTCCCTTTTTTGTTCGTTTTGCCGCCAAAAGAAAAATTGAAAACTTTGCCCGTGATCGCAATGAAGAAGTTATTAGCGCTGACGTATATCAAGCGGCCAGAGAACAATTTGACACTAAAAAATAGAAGCACATTGGTCAAGAGCAACGCAATCATCCAATGCCTAAACTAGTCGTTATTGGAATTGGATTAGAAGGCTGGAAGGGGTTAAGCGCCAATGCCAAAAATCATTTTCAAACAGTTGATTTAATCATTGGCAGCAATCGACATTTAGCCCTAATTCCAGACTCAGCCAACCCATCGGCTAATCAATGGGAACGGTGGTCTTTAGGGAATATTTCATCTACCCTCGATCGCCTGGAGCAGTGGATTTCCGAGCGATCGCCAGCCACCACCAAAGTAATCGTTCTGGCATCAGGGGATCCCTTGTTTTTCGGCATTGGGCGACTACTCCTGGAAAAATTTCCGACCGATTGGCTAGTATTTCTGCCCAGCTTAAGCGCCGTTCAGCTTGCCTTTGCCGCCATCAAACAACCGTGGCAGAACGCCACAATAGCCAGCCTGCACGGGCGATCGCCAGAGGAATTAATCAAGGCAGTACGGCGGGGCGATCGCCAAATTGCCCTACTCACTGACACGATTTACACGCCCCAGACAATAGCAGATTTAATCAGCCAATGGCTCCCCATCGAAGGTTATAAACTGTGGCTCTGTGAAAATTTAGGCGGCGATAACGAAACGGTAAGCAATTGGATTTTGGTGCCTAGCAAAGAGGTGAAAGAGTTACAATCCCTAACTGTTTCTCCCCTAAATATTGTTGTTTTACAGCGATTAGAACGGGATCCGTTGCCCCCTGAAGATTTGCCCATGTTGGGAATTTCTGATGGCGAGTTTTTGGGATTTTGTGATCGCCCTGGATTAATAACAAAACAGCATATTCGCATACTAATTTTAGGGGCGTTGCAGTTGCAGCCAAATTATACGATTTGGGATATTGGCGCAGGATCCGTATCAGTGGCGATCGAAGCGGCGCGGCGGTGCAAAAAAGGTCAAGTTTGTGCCATAGAAAAAACGGCGGTAGGTGTCACGCTAATTCGTAAAAATATTGCTCGTTTTGGTATCGAAAACTTGGAGGCGATCGCCGGAGAAGCGCCCGAAGTTTTGCAAGGATTACCTCGCCCCAACCGAATTTTTATCGGTGGTAGCGGTGGAAAACTGGGACCCATTTTGGATTACTGCAGTCAAAAGTTATTACCCCAAGGAAAAATCATATTGGCGCTAGCCACCCTAGAGCGCACCCAAGAGCTGCAATCTTGGCATCAAAAAACGCGACAAAACTTATCCCAAACCACCGTAAACTTCTCCCTAGAATGGACGCAAATTAATATCACCCGTTCCGTTCCGGTCGGTCCCCTAACGCGCTGGTCTCCACTAAATCCAGTCACCTTAGGGACCCTTGAATAGAACGTTCTAAGCTGAGCAATTCTCCTTGAGCACATGTCAAATCGCCGCCAGTTCCTAACCCGTTTCATTGTCGGATCCCTGGGCATCACTGGCTTAGGCAGCCTCCTTCTCTCGAGCAAAGATAAATCTTCAATTGCCCAATCTGCCCCAAAACAATCTCGCGTATTATCAGAAATTCCCACCCAAAACCTTGAGCAAGGGACAATTCAAATTGCAACGATCAGCGACCTAAATGGTCCCTATGGCACCACCGATTATCGCCAAGAAGTACACCGGGCGATCGCCTTGATTTTGCAAGAAAAACCGGATTTGGTGCTGTGCGGTGGCGATATGATCGCGGGGCAAAAACGGGGCCTCACCCATCAGCAACTGGATACTATGTGGGCAAGTTTTGATCAAGTGATTGCAGCACCCTTACGGGAAGCCAACATTCCATTTTTATTTACCTTTGGAAATCACGATGCATCCAACAGTCGCGATCGCTTAGGAAACTTTAATTTTGAGCGCGATCGCCAAGCGGCGGCCGACTATTGGAAGGCCCATCAGGCTAATCACAACTCTCCCCGTTTAACGTGGCAAAACACTTTCCACTATCCATTCTTCTGGAGTGCGACGTTTGACAATTTGTTTTTAACCAGCTGGGATGCTTCTGGGTTTCGATTACAAACGGAACAGCAAAACTGGGTCTGGAACGCTTTGAATTCCGAAGCTGCTCAACAGGCAAACCATCGCATTGTCATGGGACATTTGCCACTCTTTGTGGTGTCTAAAGGGCGAAATACCGCTGGGGCAATTTTGGCGAATCCCAAGCAGTTACTAACAGAACTGGAAAGCCATAATGTGGATCTTTATATTAGCGGGCACCACCACGCCTACTTTTTAGGACAGTGGCAAAATATGGATCTTCTTCACCTAGGCAACGCCGGAGATGGGAGTCGAGCTTGGTTGAACGGCGGGCGATCGCCCGAACAAACCCTCACCTGGATAACCGTATCGACCGCCCCCCCATTGATCACCTATGAAACCGTTAGTTTAAAAAATGGGCAGAGCATCTCCCTAGATACCCTGCCCGACGAAATTACCGGCTTCGATTCACGCACTATTCGTCGCCATCCTTAACAGCTATATTTAGCCGTTATATCTAATAGCTACGAATAGTGGAAATCAGTTTTAAGCGGTTACTAATTCTTTAACGTTAGTGACTAAATCAGTAACCACATCTTTAGCGCTTCCAAACAACATCATGGTCTTATCTTTGTAGAACAATTCGTTGTCAATGCCGGCAAAACCAGGGTTCATACTGCGCTTAATAACAATGGTGCTTTTCGCCTTATCAACCTCCAAAATTGGCATGCCATAAATGGGGCTTCCCGCATTGTCTCGCGCATCGGGATTCACCACATCATTAGCGCCGATGACTAAGGCCACATCCGCCCGCTCAAACTCAGGATTAATATCATCCATATCGTATAGCTGGGAATAGGGCACATTCGCCTCCGCCAACAGCACATTCATATGTCCCGGCATCCGTCCCGCCACCGGATGAATGGCGTACTTCACCTCAACCCCATTCTTCTCAAGCTGGTCTGCCAACTCGCGCACCGCGTGCTGCGCTTGAGCCACCGCCATACCGTAGCCGGGAACCACCACCACAGACCGCGCATAGCCCAACATCATCGCCCCCTCTTCCGCATCCACGGACCGGTGGCTCTTTTGTGCACTGCTGGTTGCTGTTGCCGTTCCCGAAGTGGCACCGCCGCCACCAAATGCACCAAACAGCACACTAGCTAGGGATCGGTTCATTGCTTTGCACATAATTTGGGTCAAAATCAACCCCGATGCGCCCACCAATGCCCCAGCAATAATCAACATATCGTTGCCCAGAACAAAGCCTGCAGCACTGGCAGCCAATCCGGAAAATGAGTTTAACAATGAGATTACGACGGGGGTATCTGCACCGCCAATAGGCAACACAAATAGAATGCCTAAAATCAACGAAATTGCCGAAATATCGAAGAAAATATTCAGATCGTTGGGGTGGGTAACTAAGTAAAATCCACCTACCAAAAATCCAGCGAGCAAGATTAAGTTAACGGGCTGTTGCAGAGGATAAGTGATCGGAGAACCAGAAATCAGCCCCTGCAACTTTCCAAATGCCATCAGGCTGCCGGTCAAGGTGACGCCGCCAATAAGTACCCCTAAAACGGCGGTTACCAACACATTCATGGGCACCGTCATTCCGGCATGGCTCAGTCGCCAATATTCACCGATCGCCACCAGTGCAGAAGCCGCTCCTCCAAAGCCGTTGAGCAGTCCCACCATTTGGGGCATCTCCGTCATTTCCACCTTTTTAGCGGCGATCGCCCCCACAGCGGAACCAATCAAAAGACCAATCAGAATCGTCGTGTAATCAACAATTCCCTGGTCCAAAAGAGTCACAACAATGGCCAACAACATGCCCACCGACGCCAATAAATTACCCTTGCGAGCGGTGGCAGGAGAGCCCAAAAATTTAAGCCCAACAATAAATAGCGACGCTGCCAATAAATAGGTCAGCTGTTCCACTGGAACCAACCATCCCAGGCTCATTTCAAATCCCATAAAAAATTCTCCAATACGGTCATCTCGACCGCCCATTCGATTACTTAAATTGCGTCAAAGATTACTTTTTAAACATTTGCAGCATCCGGTCGGTTACTAAAAAGCCACCCACCACATTTACCATTGCTAAGATCACCGCCAGTAAACCAATGGTGGTTGCCACTTGGGACGATTGGGTCCCAGCAATTAAAATTGCCCCCACCACAGCAATGCCGGAAATAGCATTAGCGCCAGACATTAACGGTGTATGTAACGTGGGCGGCACCTTATTAATAACCTCAAATCCAATAAAGGACGCCAACACAAAAACAACCAGCCCAGCAATAATTGATTCGCTCATTTTCTCGTTAATTCCTAAAGAAACCTGCCAAAAGTCAAAGCCTTAGTTAGGCTTAATTTGCTTAGGTTCAATTAATTATGAACTAGCTCTTCCTTAAGGACAGCTTTAACCCGCTCGTTCCTAATTTCTCCCTGATGAACTAAGCAAGCGCCGTCAATAATATCGTCCTCAAAATTGAGCGCAAGCTCGCCATTTTCACCGGTCAAATACCCCAGTAACGTCGCCAAGTTTTTAGCATAAAGCTGACTAGCGTGAAGGGGAACAGATCCAGGTAAATTATCAGGACCGATAATAGAAACGCCATTTTGTTCCACCGCTTGGCTCGGGGCAGACCCTTCGCAATTGCCTCCTTGGTTTGCCGCCAAGTCAACAATAACGGACCCCGGTTTCATGGCATTAACCATTGCTTTGGTCACCAAAACCGGAGCTTTTTTACCGGGAACTTGGGCGGTGGTAATCACTACATCAGCGCTGGCGACGTGCTTGGCGATCGCCTCCTGGGTGCGACGCTTACTATCATCAGACACCTCCTTGGCATAGCCTCCAGTGGCGCGAGTTTCCTCTTCAAGGGACACCTCTACAAACTTGCCCCCCAAACTTTGCACCTGCTCCTTCGTTTCCGGGCGAATATCAAACGCTTCCACTACCGCTCCCAATCGGCGGGCAGTGGCGATCGCTTGTAAACCCGCCACCCCAGCACCAATCACAAAAACCTTTGCGGGCGGAATGGTACCCGCCGCCGTGGTCAACATGGGGAAATATTTGGGAAGTTGAGACGCTGCCATCAGCACCGCCTTATACCCAGCAATACTGGCCTGGGAGGACAGGGCATCGGCACTTTGGGCGCGGGAGGTGCGAGGAATAAGCTCCATGGCAAACGCCGTTGCGCCGGTTTCCGCAATGTGGTTTACCCCCGTTGCATCTGCCAGCGGATTTAAAAAGCTAATTAGGGTGGTGTCCCCTGACAGATCGTCGTATTCACTGGTACCGTTTGGGCGATCGCCCAAAGGATTGACCTTCAAGATCACCCGTCCCTCTCGCCAAAGCCGTTGAGAATCCTTAATGATTTCTGCACCGGCCGCCTCATAGGCTGCATCGCTAAAGCAGGCAGAATCTCCCGCTCCCGCTTCTACCCAAACCTCTGTACCCTTCTTTACCAAGCGCCCCACCACATCCGGCGTTAGGGCAACTCGCCGCTCCCCTGGCTGTATTTCCTTTGCAACGGCGACTCTCATAGGCTTTCCCCCAATCTAAATTAATTTTTGGGACTCCGTTTAGATCCTATAAGCGGCAACTTTAGAGATTTTGCCGTTGTTAAGTTCTTTTATTGATTTTAAAAATATTGATAGCGGACTTTACCAAACTTGGGCGTTTTACTATCGCGGAAGCGTTGCCCATATCCTCTGACGACTCAAAAGATGTAGCAAAACTACATCTGAAAATTTACTAAGGCTGTCATCACTTAAATATCAAATTCAATAGCTGCAAAGATTTCAGCCCCTAACATTTTTTATTTCAAAGGGCGTGTACTACCCACTGCTCAAAGATTCTAGTGTTCACCTAGTAATTTACTCTCAGGACTTCCCAAGCTGAAAGTTTCTGAGTGACGCTATCTGCAAGAGTCAAAATCTAACCCGCGTGGATCGCCTAGGAGTAGTATCAATAATGTTGCTTATTTCTCTTTAATTTTTAATGCTTTAACCCTTGCCGTTTGACTTACCATATCTATCTAAAATTTTGAATTTCATTATTATTTTCCAGATAGTTAATTATTAGCCAACTGTTTTCCCAAGGTGGGTATGCTTGTAAAAGCATCTTCAGACAAGTACCAAAGAAGACCTGAATTTAAACTTTAAATGATAGAAATATCGGCTTTAAAATTGAGTGTAGAGATGAGAAAAAGATAACCGATGGAGGACAGTAGCGCGCGGTAACGCTTTAGAAAATCAAAAGCCAAAGGACTAGTTCTCTTGAAATCCTAAAGAAGAAAAAGCTGTTCTGATTCTTAGGTTATTACTTGATTTTTTAAAGGCTAATTTTAGACAATAATTAGGTTGAGGTGATATTTTTTGCCGTAGACAATTTTTTCTGCAAAAGCGAATTAAGAAAAGTAAGTTAAAACATTATTGAGTAGCACCACAGCCTACGGTCAGAGGGCAACAGGATTTGACTGGATTAGGTTATTTGGGCAAATTTCGAAATCACCTCAGTTCTCCAGTGCCACTTGATCTAAGCGCCCTGACGCAAAATGCTTTAACTTATATGGCTGGTCGTATCTTCGGTTTCGACTTTATCAGCCCGTTGTCGCTACCGTTACTTACGCAATAGTTGGTTGTTTTTAGGGGTATTCTGCCGTGTCTCAAGTTGTCTCAAGTCTGGTTGAAGCTGCCCGGCAAGGGGACCCTATGGCAATTGGGCAACTGTTGTCTCAGCGACTGCGATCGCGCGGTATTCAGGTGCGCATTCGTCTACAGCAAGGGTATTTGCAAATTCGTCTTGATAGCCCCCGGGCGCTACCTCAGCAGGCGATCGTGGACTGGACTAAGCGTTGGATTGTGGCTCTCCACTGTGAAACCATCAATCGCGTTCGGATTTATGCTTGGCAACCTAACCAATATTTTCCCGACTGGATGGCCCGCTTTGAAGTGATGCGTGGGTTGCTTAACCCGCAGGCAGCACCGAAAAGTATGGCCGATGCTGACGGAAGCGCTACTACAAACGGCAACGGCCCTGGCGTTAAGCATGCTAAGTCCAAGCCTGCTGTCCCTTTGCAAGGCAATACCGGAAGCGAAAAAACTAGCTTTCAAGCTGTTGATTTGTCTGATCGCGATCCGTCTATGGGCATTGAGCACGGCAGCACGTTGGATTTGGCGG
Source organism: uncultured cyanobacterium (assembly GCA_937894105.1). GTDB lineage: Bacteria > Cyanobacteriota > Cyanobacteriia > CACIAM-69d > CACIAM-69d > CALGDE01. The sequence goes on along the minus strand of CALCTI010000690.1, from coordinate 518 downwards.
CGATTCCTGAGCAGGATCGGCTGGCATATTATGGGGCCCTGTACGCGATCGCTAACGCCGACGGTCATATCGATCCCCGTGAGGTGGCGGTAATTGAGGAGATTATCAATTTGGAGGGGCTATCGGAGCAGGCCAAAACTCAAGTGCTGAATTATGGCGTGGAGCCGCCGAATTTAGGGGATTGCCTGGCGGTATTGGCGGAGGCAGATGAGTCTTTGCGGATTGGTTTAATGATGAATTTAATTGATACCTCTTGGGCCAACGAAGAGTTAGACCCCTTGGAAATGGCGGCGCTGAAGCTGGCCCAGCGATCGCTCAACATTAGCGACGTAGAACTAAAGTCCATTGAGGGGTTTGTGCGGGAAATGCGATCGCACGCCGCCCAATCCTTCGACGAACTAGATCTGAGTAACGATAAAGAAGACTTCGAAGAGGAAAGCTAAAGGGAAGATGCCCGAAGGCAGTGGGCCAAGGACATCCAGATTGTTTTCAAAATCGTTGCCCATATGCAATTTAAT
>CALCTI010000689.1 GCA_937894105.1 uncultured cyanobacterium | reverse complement strand
TGGTCACCTCAGCCATCAACCTGCGCCTCGCAGTTTTATCCTTTGAAAACCTAGGGTTTATATTGGTGCCGGCGACCACCGACTTTTACACGCTGCCCTATGATGCCCCCGATCTTCCCCCGGCACCATTGCGCTATCTGGGCATCCCCGGCTTAATCCCTAGCGTGGAAGGATTGTCGGTAAGCACAAAAGTCGTTAGCGAGTATTTATTAAGCGTGTTCTACTTCCTGCGGGGCTGGATTTCGCCTTTTCGCCTGTAGAGTAGTATCCGCGAGCTTGATGTCACGGGCTTGCGGTATGAAGAGCACGCTTGCCTTATCCTACGTAACAGGCGAGTAAGCAACGGAAATCCGCTAATCATCCTTGATTGAAGCAGACGGTTTATCTAAATTCTACGGCAGCACGACGGTGTTGGATGACGTCACGTTTACCGTTGAGCCGGGGCAGATTATGGGCTTTTTGTGACCAAACGGCGCGGGAAAAACCACCACCATGCGCATTTTGACTGGGTATCTGCCCGCGACGGAGGGAACGGCTCGGGTGGCGGGTTTCGACGTACACGGAGAGTCGATCGCCGTGCGCAAGCGGATTGGTTATTTACCGGAAGCGCCGCCCCTGTATCCAGAAATGACCGTTGAGGGATTTTTGCATTTTGTAGCCCGTATCAAAGGGGTCGCGTCGGGCGATCGCCGAGAGCGGGTGCAGTGGGCCATCCAACGGTGCAGTCTGGAAGAAAAGCAAAAATTACAGATTCGCAAATTGTCGAAGGGATTTCGACAGCGGGTGGGTATTGCCCAGGCGATCGTGCATAATCCACCGGTGATTGTGTTGGATGAGCCCACGGTGGGTCTGGATCCGCGCCAAATTATTGAGGTGCGCAATTTAATTAAAAGCCTGGCGGGGGACCATACGATTATCCTGTCCACCCACATCCTGCCAGAGGTGAGCATGACCTGCGATCGCGTCGCCATCATCACTCGCGGCAGCTTGGTGGCCACGGACACCCTAGAAAATTTAACCGGTGAGCTGGGCAACCAATGGCGCTACACCGTGGAAATTGCCCACGGGGAAGCGCCATTTTTGGAAGAAAAAGTGGTGGACAAAGCCCCTGAAAATATTGAAGACATGATTGAAAATACTGAAGACGTTGGGGAAGGTGAGGCGGAAATAGAAGCGATCGCTCCAGAGAACATGAGCCCAGTAGAGGCCCAGGAGGAAGACGTTGATGAGGAAGACGTTGATAGCGACGACGTTAGCAACACCAATGAGAACATTCAGACAGATGACGCTGGGGTAAGTGACAACCAGATGGTGCTGGAAGAGGACTTGGAAGGGACCGGGGAGTTGGGAGAGGCTGAGACTGAAGAAATTCGCTGGGAGTTAACGGATTTTGGGCAAGGGTGGTGCGATCGCCTTGCCCAAATCCCCGGCGTAGCAACGGTCAATCCTGATCTTTTGCCCCTATCCAGCGATACCGACCTAGATCCAAAACGGTTACGACTACAAATTCACAGCGAAGCCGAGGCAGATCCGGGTCAGGAAATTGCCGCGATGGTTATCGCCCAAGGACTTGGGCTATGTGAAATGCGGCGCGATCGCCCCAGCCTAGAAGAAGCATTTTTGAAGTTGACCACTACTGGATAAAAGTCCTGCCGGCGGCATTCAAATGGCGACCGAAACTGAGAAATTTCCAGCCCGACTCCACGTCATCATTGCTCGCAACGCCAGCACAGCGATCGTTTTTCGGCGCGGGCCTTCCAAGCACGTTTGCACAATGCTGTGGAACATGAACAACGATGAGTTTTCCTTGGGACAGTGGCTCAAAGGACGTATTTACGAGAGGCGATCCGATATTTCTCCGGATGGAAAATATTTAATCTACTTCGCCTTGAATGGAAAATGGGATTCACCTACTGGCGGCTCTTGGACAGGGATCTCACGAGCTCCATGGCTCAGAGCAGTTACGCTGCTAGCCAAAGGAGACGGCTGGCACGGTGGCGGACTATTTACAGGTAACCAGTCATACTGGCTCAATGCCGGATACGGTCATACCGTCATGCGACAGAGCCGCGAAGTCAACCGGAATGAGCGCTTCAGTCCTGAGCAGTCGTTCGGCGGAGAATGTCTCAGCGTTTACTATCCCAGATTGATGCGAGACGGCTGGCTCCTCAAAGAATTATTTACCCAGGTAGCGAAAGCAGAAAGGCACCGTATTAGCGTGTTTGAAAAAAGCACGCCCAGGGGCTGGGTCCTCAAAAAGATCGCTCATTCACAGATAAACTCTCCAGACGGAAAAGGGTGTTACTGGGACGAACACGTGCTGATCAACACAAGGGATGAGTCAGAGACTATCGCTCCTCAGTGGGAATGGGCTGATTTTGATGGGCAATACCTGGTCTACGCCGAAAAGGGATGTCTCTATCGGCGATCGCTACTGCATCCCAAAAAGCTCGGAGAGCCAAAATGCGTTTTCGACTTCAATCCCATGACCTTTAAAGCGATCAAGGCACCCTACGACTAGGGGCTGTCATCATTTAAACCTCAAAGCCTCTCGCTGTAACGGTTTCAGC
>CALCTI010000688.1 GCA_937894105.1 uncultured cyanobacterium | reverse complement strand
GGTTCCCTTCAGCAGCGAATTTGCATTTCTCTCCCTCCCTGGTCACAGCAACCTAATCGCCCGCTCCTTCCAAACGGCTCCCACCAAAACCCTCCCCCTATTCCAGGAAATTCAAGCCGCCAAAGCTCCTGGTCTAAAAGCCACAGTCCAAAACGTTCTGCCCCAAATCATTAGCGATCGCCTGAAAGCCCAGCGCCATTTTTACGCCTTCTTGGGCGCTATCTCCAATGGCAGCTCCGGCCGCTCCACCCTGATTTTGCAACCAGACTTGATAATCCCAGCGATCGCCCCGGCCCTATTCGACGAAGAGATTGCAGCGGAGACAAGTAACCTCGCCAGCGAAATCCGAATTCCCTTTATCAAACTGCAAGCCTCAGCCCAAACCCTAATCGCCGCCCGCACCAACCGCAACGCCGCCCTCCTTGAACGTCGTTTTGAAAGCGTACTAAGCGATCTCGAACGATTTAAAACCTCCCTACCCAGCCGTGGTCTAGTGCCAAAAGCAGTGCAACGGTGGCAGCCCGTTATCGAACATTTCCAGCGACTGATCGAACTCGAACTCGAAGAAATCCGCAAAACCTCCCAAGGGGAAGTCATCAACCCCTTTGCCTTTGGTAATCCCCTCAAACCCGCCACCATCGATGTCTTCCGAGGACGCGCCAAAATCAGCGATCGCTTAATGCGCCTCATCCTGGATCGCAACCGCCCTGCCCTGGTGCTGCACGGCCCCCGCCGCTTCGGCAAAACCTCATTTTTGCTCAATATCCCCCGCCTGCTTCCCGGTCAACTGGTCCCCATTTATCTCAGCCTGCAAGACAGTTCCGCCATCTCTAGCGAAGCCAACTTTTGCAACAGTTTTGTCCGCTCCTTTATCAAAGGCGGACGCTTACAAAATATTCAATTTCCCCCCGAACCCAGCCGTCAAGACTTTCTGCAAGATCCCTTTTGGACCCTGCGAGATTGGCTAGACAAAGCCCTGGAAACCGCCGCCCTAGAGCTGGACGATCGCTGGATACTGGTCACTCTCGACGAAGCGGAAAAGCTTGGAGAAGCCATCGAAGCTGGCAAACTTACCACTGCGATCTTCGACCAACTGCGCGACTTTATTCAACACCGCGATCGCCTCGCCTTCCTCTTCTCCGGCGTCCAAACCCTCGACGAATTGGGTCCCAACTGGAGTAACTACTTCATCAGCACCGTCCCCATCGAAATCGGCTACCTAGAACCGGAAGAAGCTGAAGACCTCCTACGCAAACCCATTGACGACTTCAACTTCACCTACGCAGACGGCATCGTCGAAGAAATTTTACGATTAACTCGCTGCCAGCCTTACCTCGTCCAACTGATGGGCTGGACCCTGGTGAACACCGCCAACGAACAACAGGTTAAGCGAGGCGATCGCCAGCTTCTAACCGACGCCCTCCCCGAAGCCCTAACCAACGGCACCCCCTACTTCGACAACCTGTGGCAAGACTTAGTCGCGCCCAAAACCCACCCCAAAGCCAAACCCCTCGCCCAAGAATTTTTATTCCAACTAGCGGACCATCAACTGGATAATGCCCCCTATCCAGACGCCACCGACCCAGCCTTGCAGCCAGCCCTAACCCATATGCTCCGCTACAAAGTCATCGAGCAACTGGACAACGGCACCTATCAGATTCAAGTCCCGTTAGTTGCCCTGTGGGTTCGCGATCGCGCCGAGTAATCCCCATAATTGCGATCGCCGTCACCCACCAAGGTTGATTCAACTATCCAACAGCGCTGATTTCAGGGGAGCAATAATGCAGCGGCGATCGCCCAGAATCTCCTTGAAATTCACAGAAGAGCTGGATTTCCGTCACGGTGGCGATCGCAAAATCCAAAGATACTAAATACATCGAAGCACACGATTGAAACCAACCACGGACCTTCAATCTTTGCTTTGAAGAGTGCAGATTACCACTGCGCTCGCTCCTCGATTGCATTGCATCACTTTCGTTTTACTCGTTAGTCCATCAAAGACCGCGCTCACTCCGTTCTTTCCAACCGTTTACCCTCTCACTCCCTTGCATTTCAAACTCCCCTCTACTCCCTGTCTCATTTTAGACTGCTCTCCTTCTACTCTTCTTTTCGCTTTTTTCTCTTAACCCTCTGACATCTAGCTCTCTGACATCTAGTTCTCTGACATCGAAAATATTTCCTAGCGTCTGTGATCAATGATCACAGGCGTTTTTTAATGGGCTGCCGGCGGTGGGCAGTAAAACTCTGAGCCCGGCGGTTGTTCAAAACTTGATCGGCGATCGCCCCTCTCCAAATTAAAAGCGGCTGGTCTGAGTCGCTTCCGAAGAAACTTTCAAACCAACCGCGCTTGCTCCGTCGATGTATTTAGTATCTCAATGGGCAATTTGCGGTCGCGTACAACTTACGCCTACGTTTCAGAAACAGTCGTATAACTTTGGCATTTACCGCTCAACAACCGTAATCCGCAGTTATCCCACCGCGCCCTCTGCCGACATTTCTGACTCCTGCTGTGCAGTCTCCTCTGTGGATCGCCGCACCTTAAACGCCCGCCCCCACGCCTGCATCGTCTGCAAAATCGGCCCCAGCGATCGCCCAAATTCCGTCATCTCGTACTCCACCCGAGGCGGCACCTCTGCGTACACATGACGCGCCACGACCCCATCCGCCTCCAACTTCCGCAGTTGCAGCGTAATCATTCGCTCCGTTGCATTGGGCGTCAGTTTTCGCAATTCACCGAAACGCTTCTTGCCCCCAGCAAGTGACACACCAAAATTGGCTTCCAGCGCCCGCCAATCACGCTCAGGGTCGCCTCCACATCGCATCCGGTTTTCCAGTTATATTTTCGCGCCATGGGGGATCACAAAACGCTCAACAGTGTTCATTACTGACAAAAATGTAGGTACTTGTGTCCATTGATGCAACCCCATTAAATAGAGTCATAGAACAGGATCCACCCCAGGGGACCACATTCCGAACTCCTGATGCCAAACCAACTCTAGGAAACACCCTGTGAAAGATATCTTCACCACGTTTAACGTCAAAGTCGAATTATTCGGGATTGGCGATCGCGGGTAGGAGATGGCGGGCGACGCCCCTGTACGTGGACTTAAGCGCTAATCCCAACGCCCGACCGCAGCCGATTCATTTGGGATTTCGGTTGGGTATTCAACCTCTGCGATCGCCCCTGAAAGCACTGGAAAATATTGGAGTCAATCACGTTGCCCTAAATCTATGATTTAACGAAGCGGAGACGGAGACAACCCTTAAACGCCTTTCTGACCATGTATTGCCAGACTTTTCGTAATTATTTTTGTGACTAAGGAGGAAGAATGGGTAAAACAATTTTGTTGACGGGAGCCACCGACGGCATTGGTTTGGAAACCGCCAAGCTGTTGGTGTCCCAGGGACATCGGGTGCTGCTGCACGGGCGTAACCCCACTAATTTAGCGAAAGTCGCTAAAGATCTAGGGGCGCAAAACGGTGATGACGCTGTTGAAAGCTATGTGGCCGACTTATCCGACCTAACCCAGGTTAAAACGCTGGCGGAGTCTGTCACTGCCAAGCATCGCCACTTGGATGTATTGATCAACAACGCCGGAGTTTTCAAAACTTCGACGCCAATGACTCAGGACGGGTTGGATATTCGGTTTGTGGTGAATGCGATCGCACCTTACCTGCTCACCCACAAACTACTGCCACTGATGAACGCGAACGGGCGAGTCATCAACGTATCCTCCGCTGCTCAGTCGCCCGTTGATCTGCAAGCTCTAGCTGGCCAGCGCCAACTCACCGAAGACTTTGCAGCCTATGCCCAGAGCAAACTCGCCCTTATAATGTGGTCCCGAAACCTGGCCCTATCCTTAAAAAGCGAGGGTCCAGCCATCATCGCCGTTAACCCCGGTTCACTGCTGGGCAGCAAAATGGTTAGGGAGGGATTTGGCATGGCGGGCAAAGACCTCCAAATTGGGGCAGAAATTCTATTTCGCGCGGCGTTGTCCAACGAATTTGCCACAGCTTCAGGGCAATACTTTGACAACGATTCTGGCCAATTTGCTAACCCCCGTGCTGATGCCCTTGATGCAGGGAAATTGGAAGCAGTGGGGCGGGCGATCGCAGCTATAGTAACTCGCTACTGATGCAGGCCCACTGGCATATGGGCAAGAACACTTCCACAAGCCCGGCGCTCATTTTGGTAACAGCAGCTATCTACGCCTCCAGCGCCT
>CALCTI010000687.1 GCA_937894105.1 uncultured cyanobacterium | reverse complement strand
GCCTCCCTCATTCTCAGCCAGAGTCTATCACGTCAGTTAACTTGACAATGCCCTTTTTAGGTGTATAAATTGCCCACAAACTCGCCGTAACCGTTGTAAGGCAAGGTAGGAATGCGTTTCCAGGAGAGAGCGGGACCGTCGCCAATTAAACGCTCGGAAGCTTGGGACCAACGGGGATGGGGCACTTCCGGGTTGACGTTGCCGATAAAGCCGTACTCGTCAGGCACCAAGGTGTTCCAGTAGGTGGCGGGCTGTTCGTCGACGAATTCAATTTTGACGATGGATTTAGGGCCCTTGTAGCCATATTTCCACGGGAGGACGGAGCGGATGGGGGCTCCGTGTTGTTTGGGCAGCATCTCGCCATACACGCCAACCGCAAAGAAGGCCAGGTCGTTGGCCATTTCATCAATGCGGAGGCTTTCCGTGTATGGCCAGGGAAGGCTGCCAAAATTAAACAGGGGACCGGTGGTGATTTTGGGGTCGTAGAAGGAGGTGAACCGAACGAACCGGGCTTCGGGTTTAGGGTCGGCGGCTTCTAGGATTTTGCGCATGGGGAAGCCAATCCAGGGCACAACCATAGCCCAGGCTTCGACGCATCGGAAGCGGTGAATGCGTTCTTCGATATCGAACTTTTTAAACAGGTCGTCGCGATCGTATTTGATGGGGTTTTGCACCAGTCCTCCCACTTCCAAGGTCCAGGGATCGGTGGGGAGCCGTTGGGCGGCGGTTTGGATAGATTTGGTTTCGCCAAACTCGTAAAAGTTGTTGTAGCTGGAAGCGAGCTTTTGGGACGTCAGCTCTCGCTGGGGATTGGCGAAGTCAGGGTTGCGAAGGGTGCCTTTGAAGGGGGATTTAAAGGAGGTGGGACCGGGGGCGGCTAGGGTTTCGTCTAGGGCGCTGACGGCGGCGTCGGTGTTGCCTTGGCAGCCTGCCAGTGATAGGGCTCCTGCGGCGATCGCCCCGCGCCCTAAGGTTTTAAGAAATTTACGACGGCTCCAGAAAACCGTCTCTGAACTAATATCACTGGGTTTGGACTGCCAGTCAGGGGGCAAATGGCTAAACATAGTGAGGGGCGAATGGGATAAAAATCAGGGCTAATTTTCCAGTTGGTCGTCAAGGTTTTGCAAGCGCCCATACCACCGTAGCAACATTTGCCCTAGTCGGCGGGAATGGTGGCGCACAATGCCGTTGGGGTCCTCGTCCATAACGTTGGCAAGCACAATGCGCCGTCCCAGGAACGCGATCGCCTCGCGATCCACCGGCACCGGGTAAGAGTCTCGGCTGGCGTAGCGATCCAGGGCAACGGGAGACGGGCTTAGCTTTTGCACCAGCACCGTATCGAACAATCGCCGCCCGCAGGCTTGGTCGATCGCCCGAATATGGTCCGCCACCGAGTACCCATCCGTTTCCCCCCGCTGGCTCATGATGTTGCACACGTACACACAGGGGGCGGTAGAACAGGCGATCGCCTCAGTAATTTCCGGCACCAGCAAGTTGGGAATAATGCTGGTATACAGGCTGCCGGGACCAATAATAATGTAGTCAGCGGTGCGGATAGATTCAAGCACCTTGGGCAATGCGGGCGGATTGGCAGGGGTACAGCCCACGCGGGTAATTTTGCCCCCCGCCTCAGGAATTTGTGACTCGCCCTCGATAATGCGCCCGTCGTCCATTTCTGCCCACAGGCTAACGTCGCTAAGGGTGGCGGGCAGCACCTGACCCTGCACAGCGAGCACTTTGGAGCTAGCGGCGATCGCCCGTTCCATATCGCCAGTAATATCGCTCATGGCGGTAAGAAATAAATTACCGAAGCTATGCCCAGCCAGCCCATCCCCCGCCGTAAATCGATACTGAAATAGCTCCGTCATCAGCCGTTCTTCCGCGGACAGGGCCGCCAAGCAGTTTCGCACATCCCCCGGCGGCAGCACCCCAATTTCCCGCCGCAGTCGCCCCGAGGATCCTCCGTCGTCGGCCACGGTCACAATGCCTGTTACATGGGAGCTGTAGTGTTTTAGCCCCCGCAGCAAGGTGGACAGCCCAGTACCGCCACCGATCGCCACAATATGGGGGCCACGATTAAGCTTACGCTGGGTCCACAGCCGATCAATTAGCTTGCGATCGCCGCTGGGCTCGTACACATGGCTAATGGTTTCAAAGGTTTGCTTTTGTCCCCACAGCACCAGCCCAATGCCCACCGCCAGCGCCAGCGGTCCGGAAATATAGCTGGGAAATAAATTAGACAGAACGCTCAGGGTATTGCCTAAAAACTGGGTGATATAAAACACTGGGGTTTGGTTCATCCAAATCGCCAGCCCTAGAAAAATCATCAAGGTGCCAGCGGTGCTCAGCAGCATCCAGCGCTTCACCAATAGCCCTGGCATCAGCCACTTAGCCCAGCGATTCACCCGTTTTGATTCCGGGCGATCGCGCCAGTCCTGTTGCAACGCCGTTAGGTGATTGACAGTTGATCGATAAAGTCGATGTTTCAAAACAGAATATTGAAAGGGGACAAAAGAAAAGCCGTGGCGAGGGTCTCGGCAGGTGCGCTTAATGGGGCAGGCGCTGGTTTAAGAGGGGAAGCATGGTTTAAATGACTGTTTCTTAAATAAAAGTCTGATAATAAAAGTCTGATCCAACCCCATCGATTCAGGGGGTGTTATTCATTAAATCCCAAAGTCTTACGCTACAAGGTTTCTCGCCCCCCAGTTTATTTTTCGGGCAGGGTGCAGCCCCAAACGATCCAAGGGCTTTGCCAAGACATCGATGCCGCGCACGAAACAGGCCCGTCATTAATTAAATCTCAAGTTCAATAGCTGCGAGGGTTTCAGCCTCTAGTATTTCCCCTAATATTTTTTATTTAAAAGGGCGCGTACTTCCCACTGCGTCAGGCTTCTGGAACTTAATCGACAACACGCCCTAAACGCCCTGCACAGGTTTTGGGTGTGTTGTCGATTAAGCCTCCTGATTGATAAAGCCTGATTGATAAAGCCTAATCTAGAAAGATAGTGTCCAGGTACAGCGTAAAACCCAGTAATTTAGGGCGTCCATTCTTTAAAGTGTCCTCGCCTGCTGAATCTACGCGTTCCTATTCCCGCTACCCTAGGGGCCGTCCGTTCATTGAATTCCAGAGCTGGCATCATTTAAATTCCAACGTCTGAATTCCAACGCCTGAATTCCAACGTCGATTGAAATCCTAATGTAAAGTCAAAAACCAATTGAAGTTCGGCAGGTCAATTTGGGAGTTTTGTTCCGCGAGGTCACGGTCCATCGTTTGGTTTTTTAGATCGGGTTTAGAGATCCCCTAGACTGATCACATCCGCGGAACCACTTGCGGCACAAGGACCTGACGTCAATTATCCAAACGAAAGCGACACAAAATGCCCTTTTAAGCCTTCTTTCTTGGGCATTCAATGTTTCTCAACTTAAAAGAATTGGCATGAGCAATTGACAACGCCCCTAAGCCCTATACAAATGGTCCTGATGCGAAGTCTTAGTATTTTGTAGTTAGGGCTTGCATTTAGGATTTGTGTTTAAGGTAAAAAATTCCTGTGAATGTGTGCTTCCGTTGAGAGCTGCTATGACTGATGCTATTGCCGATTCTTCTCTGTCCCCCGTTCTCTCCGAAGATGAACCTTTGGTGAAACTGCGGGGTATTAAAAAGTCCTTTGGCAGTCGCGCCATCCTCGACGGGGTGGATTTGGATATTTATGCGGGACAGGCGATCGCCGTGATTGGTCCATCAGGAACCGGAAAATCCACCATCTTCCGCATTATTAGCGGTCTCATGGCTCCGGACGCGGGGGAGGTGTGGGTAGGAAACCAGCGACGGGAGGGTACCATGGACGAAATAGACCAGCGGGAGCCCATTAATATTCGCCTAGTGTTTCAGCAGTCAGCGCTCTTTGACTCCCTCAGCGTGGCGGAAAATATTGGCTTTAGCCTGTTTGAGCATTCCCAGCTGAGCCACGGGGAAATTATGGCGCTGGTGAACGGTGCCCTGGAGCGGGTGGGGCTGCCGAATATTGGCGATCGCTACCCGGCTGAGCTATCGGGGGGAATGCGAAAGCGGGTAAGCTTTGCCCGGGCAGTTATCGAAGATCCCTCCGTGTCCACCAGCGAACCAGAAATTATCCTTTACGATGAGCCCACGGCGGGACTAGATCCCATTGCGTCAACCATCGTGGAAGATATGATGCGGGACCTAAGCACCCAGGGTCCCCAAGGGGCCACTTCCACTTATATGGTGGTAACCCACCAGGACAGCACCATTCGCCGCACCGCCGATCAGGTCATTTTTCTTTATGATGGCAAAGTGAGATGGCAAGGACCCACGACCGAAGTTGACACCACCTCTAATCCCTACATGCGCCAGTTTTTTAGTAGCGCCGTAGAGGGTCCCATTCAGCCAGCCAGCTAGGGAGACTGCTGATTTGCTTTTAAGCCATTGTCTAAGCCGTTACTTAACGTTGCACTTGAGACCCCCTTTGGGCTTTTTTGTCCTGAAGTTGGTACGGTCTGGGTTAATAACTGGATTGATACACTTAAATGCCGTAGTGCTCCGATGGGGTAGGTAAGTATGCGATCGCGGAGTTTTCGAGAA
>CALCTI010000686.1 GCA_937894105.1 uncultured cyanobacterium | reverse complement strand
TTCAGCCCAGGTCAACAGGATTCTCTCTCGACATGGGGGCTGTCCCTGCTAACGTTAGGCTGCATATTTTGGGCGATCGATCAAAAGCCCATTACCATTCTCGGCATTTCAATGGGACCGTGGATGGCGGCAATTTTGGTCAGCACTTTTATCTATCGCTATCTCAACCAAGTTAACGGCATGGACGAGTGGGATGCGCTGCACACCGCTACGGTGGTGTGGCCACTAATTGCTGCGTTACTAAAGATTATTCCTGAGTTAATTCGCACTAAACCCCGCCTAGGTCTTGCGGTAAAGCCCATTCATCGCACTGGGTTGGCAATATTTATCATGACCCATATTATGATGACCTACTGGATTCACTTTGGGTTTGTGGCTCAAGATTGGGCCAATGAATTACGATTGGCTGGAGATGTGCCGGAACTGTATAAAAATAGTCTGTTTGTTGTTTCCCTCGATTTATTTTAGGCGTTTCTTTAAAAGATATTTAGTTGAAATTTGTCTGACGTGAAAGGGAGCTCAAATAGGAGAAAATAATGGATCGAATTTGCGCACGAATTGCCCGATCGCTTAGATTCCAGCGATTAGTTTTAGGCGCTATTGTGCTTGCAATTGCGATCGCCGGTTTAGAAACCGATCCTTGGGTTATGACCCACGGCAAGGTGGTTACTCAAGTTGTAGATAAGATTATTTTGTTGGTATTTGCAGTGGAAGCTGCGGTTAAAATTTTGGCGGAAGGGCGATCGCCATGGCGATATTTCAAAGACCCGTGGAATAGCTTTGACTTTTTGATTTTAATTAGTTTGCTACTGCCGTTTTGGGGTAGCTTTTTTGCCCTATTTCGAGTGGGGCGACTATTGCGAATTTTGCGAGTCGTAACTACCTTTCCTCGCCTACGACTTTTGATTTCAACCCTGCTGCAAAGTTTGCCCTCTATGGGCTATCTTTTACTGCTGTTGGGACTTTTATTTTACGTTTATGGCATCGCGGGAACATTCTTATTTAGAGTTAACGATCCTGTGAATTTTGGCAGCCTGGGTCCGGCTATTTTGTCATTATTTACGGTGGTAACTTTGGAAGGCTGGACCACGATTATGTATACCCAAATTTATGGGTGCGATCGCTACGGTTACGACAGTTTTCCAGAATTATGCATTGCTCCCGATCAGTTTCCTGTGATCGCGCCGATCTTTTTTATTAGCTTTGTTTTAATTGGAGCACTGGTGATTTTAAACCTGTTTGTGGGGGTCATTATTAGCAGCATGATGACCAGCATTGACGAAATGGAAGGGACCAATGCTGATACTGACAATAGGGTTAGCCCCAATCAGCAAGCTACCCATGAGTTATCCCTACAACGACAAATTCGAACGGTGGAAGCACAGCTCACTGCAATCCAAACCCAGCTGCAAGACCTAACTCAATCTGTACAAAATAAAAGGTAGTTGAAAAAGGATATTTAAGGATCGCTAAACCATTTCAGGAGTTCGATCCGCCGCTTCCAATACTGCCTGACGGGCCCAGTGATCGCTGGCTAAAATATCATCCAAACTAGGATTATTGGTATTGCTATTTCGATGGCGATCGCACACCGTTTCAATCACTTTAGGAATGTCTAAAAAGCCAATTTTCTCCTCTAAAAATAGCGCCACTGCCTGTTCATTTGCCGCATTTAATACCGCCGGCATAGATCCCCCCGCACGACCCACTGCATAGGCTAAATCCATACAGGGATATTTGGCGCGGTCTGGTTCTCGGAAGGTTAAATCGCCCGCTTTAACTAAGTCCAACTGGGGCCAATCGGTGTAAATTCGCTCCGGGTACGACAGGGTATACAAAATTGGCAAGCGCATATCGGGCCATCCAAGCTGCGCCAATACCGACGTATCCTGAAGCTCAATGAGGGAATGGATAATGCTTTGTGGATGGATCACAATATCAATGTGGTCATAATCCATGCCAAATAGGAAGTGGGCTTCAATCACCTCCAGCCCTTTATTCATAAGGGTTGCCGAGTCTACGGTGATTTTGCGACCCATGGACCAGTTGGGATGTTTTAGGGCGTCGGCTACCTTCACCTCGGGCAGTTTTTCAACGGGCCAATCGCGGAAAGCTCCCCCGGATGCCGTCAGTAAAATTCGCCGCAGCCCACCGTCGGGAACCCCTTGCAAACATTGGAAAATAGCGGAGTGTTCTGAATCAGCAGGCAATAGCTGAACCCCGTGTTTTTCAATCAGGGGTAATACCACCGGACCCCCAGCAATTAACGTTTCTTTGTTGGCTAGGGCAATGTCTTTTCCCGCTTTGATGGCGGCGATAGTCGGCAGTAGCCCCGCACAGCCCACAATGCCAGTGACCACCACTTCCGCGTCACCGTAGGCGGCTACCTCTGTAATTCCAGTTCCCCCGCCCACCAGTTTGGGCTGTACCGACACGTCGGCGATCGCCTCCCGCAGCTCTTCTAACTTGCTTTCATCCCGCAGCGCCACAATTTCCGGCTGAAACTGTCGCACCTGTTCCGCCAGCAATGTCACATTACGCCCGGTGGCTAGCCCCACCACTCGAAACCGATCCGGGTACTGCTGCACA
>CALCTI010000685.1 GCA_937894105.1 uncultured cyanobacterium | reverse complement strand
GGCAAAACTGACTCTCAAAGGTTTTATATGTCGCTTTAATTTAGAGAATTGGTATGAGACACCACGCTGCTGTAAAAAGCGTGCTTAAAAACACGTAAAAAATCAAAAATTCTGATCTGGATCCTTTTTGATGATCGCCAAAACCCCTAGGATTCCAGTAGCTAAACAAATAGCTAAGATAAACAGCTCAAATAAGAACTTGTCTTAGGTTAACCCAAGGCAAAAGAGGTATTAATTCAAAAGTGGCTACTTCAGACCCTCCCTTCAGCGACGACCCAATCAGTCATCTAATAAGTTAAGCGCCAACCGTAAAGATTCCACTTCATCACGATGAGCCTTTACAATGATTCGCCCCTGGGCTGAGCCCTCCTCTGTGGCGATCGCTTCCGGCAAAATCTCCACCCGCAACACCACCTGCTCCAGCCGCCCTGACGTTTTCCAATAAAACAACCCGGCTAACGGGGCGATCGCCACCAGCCCCAGAGGCCAATATCCATTGCCCGGCGTCGACAGGGAAATAACCAGCCCCAGGCACAGTCCACCTATCCCCGCCAAGGCGCTCAATAATCCCGCCAAAAACTTACTGGGGGCCACAAACCCCTCCAAGGTAACTTTGTCATTATCTTTATCTCGGTTAATCACGCGATAGGACCGATCTGCAAAATACCGTCGCAGGGCCTCGCGCAGATCTGGCTCCGGCTGGGTGGCGAGAAATTGTGCCGTTTCAATGCGATCTTTACCAGAGGCCCGAATAAAAAAGAACAGCCCAATGGACAACAGTAGGGTCCAAACAAAGGTGGATTGGGTGGCTGCATTGTCAAACATGGCAATTTTTAGACCCTTGGATAAAGATATTGAGTTTCTTGAAGAAGATATGGCAACAGAGGAAACCTGTATTTTCTGAGCTTTTGCGACTTATCTATCATCTTTGTTGGACCACTCGAAAAGCACAGTCACACCTTTCAAGACTTTTGATTATACGACTTTGATAAATAGGGTTGAGTCGGATTAAGAGGCGTTTGTAATAAGGGTGAGAGAGTGTCTGCGCTAAGGGGTCTTACTACTATACGTCTCTGGAAATTGCGGCGTGGAGCTTGTTGTTCAGTTCTCTGTTCGTTTTTTAAGGACTTTTTCTTATCTCATGCTTGCCTTCGCTAAGGCTGCCTTTCTTACTCATCCATGGCGTTGCTGGATCGAGCTATGAGCCGATTACCGAAAGCCACGAAACCTCGTTTGGAACTTTGCGAAAACATGTCCCTATTCAGCAACGCCTCATCCATCATTACCAACGCACCCTAAGCATGTGCTTTGGGGATTCTTTGGCTGCTGGGGATTCTGATCGTAAATGTTGTTGACTCGCCCGACACTGAATCAACGGTAAGTTGACCTTGGTGCTCATCAACGATGACTTGGTAACTGACCGCCAGCCCTAATCCCGTTCCTTCTCCAACCGCTTTGGTGGTATAAAACGGGTCAAAAATTCGGTTCAGGTTGCCGTTGCTAATGCCGATACCGTTGTCTTGGATGCGGATCACAACGTCAGAATTTCCACTGTGAGGGTTGTCTGCGTACTCTGTGGAAATCGTTAGTACTAGAGGCGATCGCGCCCCCTTCATTCCTGCCAACGCTTCAATCGCATTCGAAATAATATTGAAAAATACCTGAGTTAAATTGCCAATAAAACATTCAATCAGCGGTAATTCACCATAATTTCGCACAGTCTGAATGTTATTTCCCTTCAGAGAATACTCCGTCAACAACAGCGTACTGTCCAAAGCTTCATGGATATCCGCCATTTTCAAGCTTGACTCATCCAAGCGGGAAAACGTTCTCAAGCTGTTAACAATGGCACGAATACGCTCTGACCCATTATTAATAGACTGCAAAAGGTTGGGAAGATCTTTCCGAAGAAACGAGAGATCGATGTTGTCAATTGCCGCGTCGATTTGGGGGGAAGGTTCTGGGAGATGTTCCTGGTATAGGGCAATTAGCGCCAGCAAATCGTCAGTATAGGAGCAAAGATGACTGATGTTGCCGTGGATAAAGCTAATGGGATTATTCAGCTCGTGGCTAATGCCAGCCACCATTCGTCCCAGTGCCGATATTTTTTCGCTTTGAACCAGTTGAGACTGGCTATGACGTAACTTATCTAAGGCCTCCTTCAACCGCTGATTGCGCGTGTGCATTTCCAGAGCCGTTCGCCGTAACGTGCGCTCTTTCAACACATCACTCAGAATAAAAATAAAGGTTGTTTGTCTGTCTTCTAAACAAGTTGCCGCCCGTAACTCCAGCGGAAAACATTCACCATTACGGCGACGACCCACAAGCTCGATTAAAATGCCATCGCGGATCCAAGCTTTGACGTTATCCCAAAATATGTCTCGTTTGTCCTGGGTGGAATCCTTGGGAGGCGACACCGTGGAGAGAGCAGATGGTGAAACTTGGCTTCCCAGGGCGTTAGATTCACCTGTTTGGGAGGTGCGGCTGGGGTGGGGGGGAGCCGCTGGTGAAGGCGCGTCCGATTGCAGGCGATCAAGGGATAGCTTCTCAAGGGCGAAGAGATCCACGACCGATGTACCAATGAGATCAATTTCGTCACCGCAGAACATCTCTAGGGCAACGGCGTTGGCGGTTTTGATAAGGCGATTGCTCGGCGATACGGACAGGATTGCTTCTGGTGCCGTGTCAACGATCGCTTGGGTACGGGCCGTAGCGCTTTCTAAGGACTCAATCAACTGGTTGTAGCGCAGTGCCAACTGCCCCACTTCCGTGAACGGTTCGGCGGGAACTCGCAGGCTGAGGTCGCCGGTCCGTTTGTGGGTAGTCATCACGTCAAACAGCTCCACCAAATCGGATCGAGCCCCGTGTTCCACCATATTGAGCCCCAGAAATTCTTCCCGGCGCGACACCCTGAGGGGCATAAATCGTGACACTATCCACAGGGTGGCGATCGTGGCGCTTCCCACCCAAACTAGGCAAACGCTAATACCCAGCACTTGCACCCCTAGCTGAGTTAGGGGATTTAACCCGGTACCAATGCGCTCGGGGTCGCCAAAAAGTGCCAGCGCCACCGTGCCCCAGCTGCCACCGCCCAGGTGAACCGGCACGGAACCCACCGCGTCATCGATGCGGAACCACAATAGTAAAGCGTCAAATCCCAGCATCACTAGTCCGCCGATCGCCCCAATAACAATGGCGGCCGTTGGGGTAACCACATGACACAAAGCCGTAACGGACACCAAGCCCGCTAAACAACCGTTAGTGATCCATTCAACTTTGGCCTGTTTCTTCTGGACCGCCGTCAAGAGTATAGGGAAAACTAACCCACTAGCTCCTCCCAAAATTGTATTGATAAGAATTTGCGGAACGCTGTCATCTAAGGCGAGGGCGCTGCCGCCGTTAAAGCCCAGCCAGCCGACCCATAAAATAAGGGCACCTAGGATGGTGCGAGGGGGATCGCTGCCGTTAACCGCGTGCGGGGGGTGATTCTTACGGAAGCGATCGCGCCGAGGACCAATCACCAGCAATACCGCCAGGGCTACACCGCCCCCGCGCCCATGCACCACCGTCGATCCAGCAGAATCAACAAACCCCAAACTATTAAGCCAGCCATTGGCCTCTCCCCCTTGGAGCCCATTCCAAGACCAGTGACCAAACACGGGATAGATCAACCCTGAAATGACGGCAGACAACATCACGTAGGCATAAAAGTGCATCCGCTCGGCGATCGCCCCCGACACAATGGTCACCGCCGTACCACAAAAAACAGCCTGGAACAGAAAGAAAATCATCTGATCCGTATCCAGATCGAGAGGCCACTGTGCCCAGCTTGTCCACCATCCATTCGCCGTTGCGCCGAACATTAAGCCATAGCCCACGGCCCAAAACAGCAAAACGGACACGGCAAAGTCCGTGATATTTTTCAGGGCCACATTAATGCTATTTTTCCGCCGGGTTGCCCCTGCTTCAAGACACAAGAACCCTGCCTGCATCAAAAAGACCAGGATCGAACAACCTATGATCCATAGGCGGTCAATTAAAACTTGTTCCATTGCTCATCTTACGGATAAGGAAATGTAAAAACAGGCAGCTTAAAAAGGTAGTACATGTAAGCACCCACTAAAACTGAACGGGTCTAGAAATAAGCGGAATTCTCTAGACGGCAGCATCAGTTAAATGGCAAAGGCTTTACCTGCGAGAAATAGAGCAATAACCAATCAAGAGATAGATCAAGGATGCAATTGGCTCGTCGCTTCAAACTTTTATGATTTCCACTTAGAAAATCGCACTAGGATCGAAATTACCATTAGCCAATTTAAACCGATTAAGACACTGTTAATGTATACAAGGCTTCATCTTTTAACTCATTTGAGATTAGTTGCTACCGTTTCAAGCTATTTTGACGACTAAATTTATGCCCTAAGGTTGCCCCAATCGTCAATTAGTTCCCATCGATAGCTACGGGTAAAAAATAATATATACAGGAAAATATAAGGAAATAAAATTAATTTAATTAGCCATATTAATAACTAATTGACGGCCAAATTCAAGGGAAAGAGTGCGGTACATTAACGAAGCCCACCGGTAGCCCTTTACTTTTACTCACCACGCCTTAGCTTCAGGAGGATTGATCGCCGTGGATGCTCGTTATAACCCCAACGCTGTGGATGCCAAGTGGCAGAAGATCTGGGCGGAGCAAAATGCCGATCTGACCTCCGAAGACGCTGATAAGCCGAAATTTTATGCCCTGTCCATGTTTCCCTATCCGTCGGGAGATTTGCACATGGGGCACGTGCGCAACTACACAATTACTGATGCGATCGCCCGAGTGAAGCGGATGCAGGGCTATCGGGTGTTACATCCCATGGGCTGGGATGCGTTTGGGCTGCCGGCGGAAAATGCGGCGATCGACCGGGAAATCCATCCGGCTCAGTGGACGGAGAAGAATATTGCCCAGATGAAAACCCAGCTGAGGGCGTTGGGGCTGTCCTATGACTGGGATCGGGAGGTGGCCACGTGCCGTCCTGACTATTACAAATGGACCCAGTGGAGCTTCAAGCAGTTTTTAGTGGCGGGGCAGGCTTACCAAAAGGACGCCACGGTGAATTGGGATCCTCTTGACCAGACGGTGTTGGCTAATGAACAGGTGGATAGTGAGGGGCGATCGTGGCGGTCCGGTGCGCTGGTGGAGCGTCGCCAATTGCGCCAGTGGTTTTTTAAAATTACTGACTATGCTGAGCAGCTTTTGCAGGATTTGAATCAGCTGGACGGGTGGCCCGAGCGGGTGAAAACCATGCAGGCAAACTGGATTGGTAAGTCCACCGGAGCCTATTTAGAGTTTCCCATTGTGGGCAACCCCCTGTTGGACGGGGAAAAGATTGCCGTCTTTACCACTCGTCCCGATACGGTTTACGGGGTGACCTACGTGGTGCTGGCTCCGGAGCATCCGTTGACGGCGCAAGTGACGATCGAAAGTCGTCAATCAGCGGTAGAAGCCTTTGTGGAAAAGGTGGGCAAGGAAAGTGAGATTGAACGCACCGCCGAGGACCGACCTAAGCAGGGAATTCCCACGGGCGGCAGGGCGTTAAACCCCTTTACGGGCGAAGAAATTCCCATTTGGATTGCGGACTATGTGCTGTACGAATATGGCACCGGGGCGGTAATGGGCGTGCCCACTCACGATCAGCGGGACTTCCAATTTGCCAAGCAAAATGACTTGCCCCTGAAGGTGGTTATTGCTTTGGATAAAGATGCCAGCACCGATGCGGCGGACCTGACGGAGGCTTATACCGATGAGGGGGTGTTGGTCTATTCCAGTGAATTTAACGGTTTGTCGTCTGTTGATGGAAAAGCATAAATTATTGAGTACGCCGAGGAGCGCGGCTACGGTCGCCCTAAGGGGCAATATCGCCTGCGGGATTGGTTAATTTCTCGCCAGCGCTATTGGGGCGTACCCATCCCGGTTATTCACTGCCCTGATTGTGGCGCAGTGCCGGTGCCTGAGGACCAGCTTCCCGTTGAGCTGCCTAGTAATGTGGAATTTTCTGGTCGGGGTCCGTCGCCCCTGGCTCAGTTGGGGGATTGGATCAATGTGCCTTGCCCCAGTTGTTGTAAGCCTGCAAAACGGGAAACGGACACCATGGAGACGTTTGTTGATTCGTCCTGGTATTTCCTGCGCTATCC
>CALCTI010000684.1 GCA_937894105.1 uncultured cyanobacterium | reverse complement strand
GCACTAGCGATTCGGCACTTGGCTAACTTAACCACCATGAAGAAAAATCTCGCTTTGGGCGCAACAGCCACCGTTGTTGCAGCAATTACTTTGACTGGCGCAGGTATTCACCTTTCCCAGGGACACGCCTTTTTTAAGAGTAATCCCAACGAGATTGTGGACGAGGTGTGGCAAGCGGTTAATCGAAATTATTTGGACGCCACCTTTAATCAAGAAGACTGGATGGCGGTCCGTACGGAGTATGTGCGCGATCGCACCTATTCTGATCCTGAAGCGGCTTATACGGCCATTGAAGAAATGCTGGAGAAGCTAGGGGATCCTTACACCCGCTTCTTAAAGCCGGACGAATTTCGCAATATGCAAATTGACACCTCCGGCGAGCTAACGGGGGTAGGCATCCAGCTAGGGCAAGATGAAGAAACTAAAGATTTAGTGGTGGTAGCCCCCATTGAAGACTCGCCGGCCTTTTCTGCTGGGGTGTTGGCTAGGGATAAAATTGTGGCGATCGACGGCCAGTCCACCGAGGGCATGGATATTAATGATGCCGTTAAGCTAATTCGTGGTCCCGTTGGTACGACGGTGACCCTGACGATCACCCGCAATGATAAAACGTTGCAGTTTCCTATTAGGCGCGATCGCATTGAGTTACATCCGGTGCGTCAGGAAGAGCGTAAAGAAAAGGGGCTGCATTTTGGCTACATTCGCCTAACTCAATTTAATGGCAATGCCTCTGTCGAAATGCGCGACGCGATCAAAGAATTAGAAAGCGCCGAGGTGGGCGGCTACATTTTGGACCTGCGGTCTAATCCGGGTGGGCTCCTGTTTTCCAGTATTGAAATTGCCCGCATGTGGCTAGAGGAAGGCACCATCGTGTCCACGGTGAATCGCCAAGGAGAAATTGACCGCCAGGTGGCGAAAGGCAAACCCTTAACGGATCGTCCGCTGGTGGTGCTGGTGGATGGGGGATCCGCTAGTGCCAGCGAAATTTTATCGGGCGCCCTTCAGGATTTGGACCGCGCCACGTTGGTGGGCACCAAAACCTTCGGCAAAGGGCTGGTGCAGTCAGTGCGTCACCTAGGGGATGGCTCCGGCTTGGCGGTAACGGTGGCGAAATACCTAACCCCTAGCGGTCGCGATATCAACAAGTTGGGCATTGAGCCCGATATTGTGGTGGAGCTATCGGATGAGCAGCGAGAGTTTTTGGTGGATAACCGCGATCGCATCGGCACCTTAGATGACCCTCAGTACGCTCGCGCCTTAGCCGAGCTGTCCCAAAAGATGGGCACAGGGGCAACCTCTCAGACCCCTTAATCAAATCAATATTTTTTGCTGTGTTTTCTGGCGCTTAGAATAAGCGCTTAGAATATATTGGTAATATTCTTCTGAGCTGTCACCACCCTGCCTGTTGATACTCATGGTTCAATGGTCATAAGTTGGGGTTTCCAGGAAAATTAGCAGTGTTAGCCAAAAAGAATGAAGCGGGTCAAGGGCATCACAGCAAAGATGCTCGCCCTGAAAAAACGCATCAAAAAAAGCAATTATCACCGGAGAGTGGCGATGGGTCGGAATGTTCCGACGGTACTGAGGTGAATTGGTACATTGTTGCCCTAGAGGATGGATGCTGTGACGTTATGTCTATCTGTGAAGGACAGTCGTTGGAACATGAGTTATCCCCTCCTCGTAAAGTGTGGGGGCCGTTCCAGTCCTATGAAGGAGCGATCGCCCGACGCATCGGTTTAATTCGTTCCGGTAAGTGTAAGCCCTATTAGACGTGAGCCCCATAAGCCATAAGCCTGATTAAAGTCCCAGTGTGGGATTGGTCTAACCCTCTGACCAACGCCAAAGGAAGAGCTGGCACAGTGGAGCAAAATCGCGGAAAGTCCTGTGTTTAAACGTAAAGGCTAACAGTAGTACCAACCTTTACTGAACAACTATGCGTTACCCATCGCTCTCTCAAGGTTTGCGTTCCTTGGCACTGTTGACCCCGCTAGCAGTGCTAGGAGTTGCTGCCCAGGCTCAGGGATTCATCCCCCAGCTGAATACCCTCCAGCCCACCTTAGCCTCCCTTCAAACCACTAAAGCTGCCACAAAAGGCGTGGTGGAACTGTTGCGATCCCTGCCAAAACCTGCTGGATCCCCTCGGGTGTTAGGAGCCATTAACAGTCCCAACTCCTACCAGCAACAAGCCCTTAACTTCCAGGTTGCTTCGGACAATAGCGATGCTCTGCTGGCGTTTTACAAAGAGAACCTGACTCAAGCTGGCTATACCGAGCGAGAAATCAATACCGTGAGCGGCTCATGGGGGTTCAGCATTGTATTTCTAACCCCCAGTGCCTTCGAGCTCAAGCCGCAGTCCGGCACTATGACAATGGTGGTTCAGGCAACAGTGCTCTCTCCCAAGACCGTCAATGTCAATATGCGCTACGAGGAGCTGAACAGCTAGGTCTTGAGAAAGAGGGCGTCAAAAGCCTGCTTAAAATCCCTTTTCCCCTGACTATTTTGCAAAAGAAGTTGGGGGAAATTTGTCTTTACGGTGGGGAAAAATAGACGCAGAAATAAAGAGTCATAGCCAGGGCTCTTGAAGTGAAAAAAGTCTGAATTCGTTCGTAATTATGCGGTTTCTACGCCAGCCTTAACGAAGACTGAATAGGAAGGCATTTAGGATAGTGTTGGTGGCGCCACTAAAACTGCGTTGTGGACTACCGCTTTATAAGGGTGCTTAAGACGGTTGCGTAGTTTCAGAACTGGTCGGTTGTATGGTCGATTAATCCAAAATCAGACGGGCGCAACGCCCCGTTAGCACTAGAAGCCAACCTTACTGGCTTCGCCAACGCTTTGGAACGCCTCTCGATCAGGACACCGCCTCATAAGCTCAGTGATTTCTGACTGTCTTGCTAATTAACGGATTGACGCTAGCGAATTGACGATCTGGTCTCTCCTGTTTCGCGATCCCTGTCACCTGCTGCTTTTCGTTTTTTCATTGTCACATTCGTCATTTGTTTAGGGTCTCACCTGTTCCATGACATATCCTCGCTCTTTAAGCTCCATGGTCGGTATCTGGCGGGCTAAGCTCTCCAAGAAAATTGCCATTGGGGTTTTTGCCAGCATTGTTGTGATTGAGCTGGGGATTTTTGTGCCGTCTTTTTGGCGGGAGAAACGAGAACAAATTGACCAGGTGGCGGTGCTGTCGGAGACGGCGATGGGAGCTCTCGGAAGCCGGGAATCGGGATCCATGGCTGAGGTGGAGACCATGATGGACAGTCCTATGGAGCAGCCTGAAATTCTGGCGAAGCTGGAGGAGAATCTGGAAGCCAATCCCAATTTGCTGGGAATTGCCATTTATGGGCTGGACGGTGAAATGTTAGGGGCGCTGGGGGAGCAACCTTCTATAGAGTGGCAAAAGAAATGGTCACTGCAAGCCCAGGATGGGAGTGAGTAGGGTGGCGATCGC
>CALCTI010000683.1 GCA_937894105.1 uncultured cyanobacterium | reverse complement strand
CTTGGACCATAGCTCGTCCTTTTCCTCGTCCAACAGGTAAATGGTGGTGCGATCCGCGCTCAACAACTCGCCGGATTTAAGGCTAATGGACTCGAGCATTTCCTCCAGAACCGCCTCAAAGCCCCCTTGATTGTCGTTCAGCACGTCCAACATGGACAGGGTCTGATTGACGACCCCTAGCCTGGCTTCAACGTCAGAGACCACCTGCTTGAAGGTGTCGCGCTTTAGGGGAGCCAAAAATGACTTAAAGCTGCCTTTGCTGGCAACCAGGGCACTGCTACTACCCCCCTCTGGAGGTGGCGCCGATCCACTTGCCTCACCAACAGCGGAGACTTCACTAATGGCTTCTCTGACCTCGGTTTCCTCACTGCCCCTTTGCTCGGACGGTGAAGCGCTATCCCCGCCCGAGTCAATAACGGTGGCATCGACGGCAATTTCAACGGTGATCGCCTGAGCGGAGGAAGGATTCACCTCCGATGCCTCTACCACAGTTGCTTCAATGACCTGCTGGGAGGAATCCTGAGATTTATTTGAAGACGAAGAAGTCATAGATGCTCGGGTGGGAAGGGTCTAGTTCGCTCGCCATTAGTGCGGGACGACATCCACAATTACGAACGCGCGTGTTAGCAACGCCTGTACGCCTTAAGTTTACTCTGCTTATTTTAGTTTTACCCACTTGGGGACAACGAAGTGTAAGGAAGAGCTTTGGGGGGCAAGGTGCCGGATAAGACGTGGGAACGGCTAGGTTTGGCTTTCAACTTTGTTGAGGTGAACTTCTACCGGGCTTGAATAATCTAGTCACAAACACCCAAATGAGTACATTTTTAAACACATTTTGGACCCATCTCAAGAACGGGACGGACACGATGGGAACCCCATAATAAGGATGTATTTTTGTGCGATTTTCATCATCCTAACGGTAGAACTCCGCTGGATCTGCTCCCAGTGTACTTTCCCTTTAAAGGAGGGAAGGGGGTTAGACCCCCCATCGACTCTTCTCTCAATATTTGGTTACGGTCCTTCTTATTTCGCATGCCTTCTCTTGGGTGGGGATTGATGGATGCTGTTTATGTCACTGGACGCCAGCACGTCAGAGGAGGGGCGGTAATGTCGCAAAGGTTTGAGGGGTTGGGAGGGGAGAAACGGAAAAGATTACGATTTATTGGCAATGTCCTTGCGCAGTAGGGCGGCGCGCTCTAAGAGGGAGTCGGCGAAGGCATTGGCGGCGGCAAGGGTGGATCCGGTGGGATCGTTGCGGTTTTCGGCTCCGCTTACCAGTTGGGCGAGTTCCAGTCGCCGATCGCCCTCGTCCAAAATGTTCAAGCGGGTCAGGGTGCGCAAGCCATCGGATTTATCGCTGGCTTTGGGATCAGCATTGGCGCTCTTGCCGTTGGGGTTGATGGCGCCAGCAACTTTTTCCACCCGTTTCTCCACGTGAAAATGGCGATCGCCCATGGCGGCCACAATGGGCTGGTGGGTGACACAGAGCACCTGGTGATCCTGGGCAAGCTGGTGCAATTTTTGGGCGATCGCTTGGGCCACGCGCCCGGATACCCCCACGTCGATTTCGTCGAAAATCAGGGTTCCCACAGTGCTGACTTTGGAAAAGCAGGCTTTTAAGGCGAGCAAAAATCGGCTCATTTCTCCACCGGAGGCGGTTTCTCCCAGAGGTGCTAGCGGTTCGCCCGGGTTGGGGCTAAAGCAGTAGGTGATGCGATCGCCCCCGTCCGCCGTGGGCGTCACCGAGTCAAACTGCACCTGAAACTGCACGTGATCCATGGCTAGCGGAGCCAGTTGATCCACCAATTTTTGCTCTAGGGTTTGGGCCACTGCCTGGCGCTTTTCCGTTAGTTTGGCGGCGGCGGCATTGAGGCGTTTTTTCGTGGCGATCGCCGCTTCCTGTAACGCTTCCACCGACTGCCCCTCTTCGTCCAGCTCCTCTAAAATTCCTTGCAGCTCATCTCGCTTTTGGATCGTTTCCGCCAGGGTGAGCCCATAGCGCCGACAGAGCCCTTTTAGGAAAACAATGCGCTCTTCCACGTCCGCCAGCCGCTGGGGATCACTTTCCAGGCGATCGCCGTAACTATTAATTGCCTGCCCCGCCTCGGACACCTGAGCCAGCGCCCCGGTAATCATTTCCAAAATTGGCTCCAGCTCAGCGGTGTCGTAATCGACGATGCTTTCAATTTGCTTTTCCGCCTGTCCCAGCAGGTCCGCGCAAGAGTCACTTTGACCATCGCCGTATAACAACTGGTAAAGCCCATAGCTGGTTTTTTGCAGCTCCACCACATTGCTTAGGCGATCGCGCTCTTGGATCAAATCTTCCAGTTCGTTTTCATCGTCCAGCTCGGCGGCGCTCAGTTCGTCATATTGAAACCGGTATAAATCAAGCTGTTGCTGGCGCAGTTCGTCCGCCGCCTGGCGCTTTTCTAGTAAAGCCTGAGCTGCCCGGGCCACTTCGTAGGTTTTTGCCACCTTTTGCTTCAGGGGCAGCACCGATTCGCCGCCGAAATTATCCAGCCAATCTCGCTGGCGATCGCTTTGAAGTAACTGCACCGTTTGCCCCTGGGCGGCGATTTCCACCAGGCGATCGCGAATTTTTCCCAGCACCTGCTTCGATGCGGATTTGCCATTTAACCGGAAGCGACTGCGGACGCTGGTGCGTTTGCTCGCATCCTTGGGGGGCACTACGGTAATGTCCAGTTGGCACGTTAAGCGCTTTTCTGGTGGATTCTCGGGCGACTCTTCTGGCGCTGATTGGGGCTTAGCGCTTTTTTTTCTGCGATGGGCAACATTCCCCGCCGGTGTTGCTGCCGCATCTGCCTCGCCAATTTCAACCCCTTGGCTAACTAGAAACGCCTCCAGGGGCTCACTGAGGGCAAATTCAGCGGTTAAGGAACTCTGGGAGGCACCGCTGCGCACCATGCGGGCGGTCACTTTTCCCCCCAGAACCGCGTCAATGGCGTCTAAGATAATTGATTTTCCTGCTCCCGTTTCTCCGGTGAACACCTGCAGCCCCGTGGTGAAATCCACCGCCAGCGTATCGATCAGGGCAAAATTTTCGATGCGTAGCGCAAGGAGCATGGGAAAAAAGCGTCGCTAGAGGGATGGAGAATGCGCGAATAAGAATCAGAATACTGGGATTAAGGCTGAACTGCATCGCTAATCGATATGCTGCCAGCATGGGGGAGGATGAGCGATCGCGATTTATTTTTCTCCTAAACCTTATCGAAATTTCAAGGTCTTTCAGGGGGGACAGCCTTTCTGATCACGTTAGCTGCACCCCCAGGAAATTTCTAAGGGCTTATGGCAAGGATACCCAAGCCATTCGAGGAGAATGATCCCAATCTCCTTTGCTTTGTGACGAACTTGTTACAATGTTCTAAATCATTTTTTAAGTTGGGGATAGCGTTGTAAAAGGCGCACAATGAATCAAATTTTCCCTTGCTGAGGGTAGCGATTTCCCAAGAAGCCGTTTACCGGCGGTTTCTGACCTTTGCTCCGAATTCCAATAAATTTTAGAAGTTAGGCTCCAAACCAGATTTCTATGAACGTTTTGACTGTAGAAGCATCCACAGTGCCCACCTCCGAGGTGCCCAAGCTACCGCCAGCGAAGGCCACGAAGGGAGACGGTACGCCGCCGCCGCCGCGTCGGGAGCCCCATTACCAGGCGGAAAAAGTTGATGCTCTCTACCGGGGGCGTCCGTTTAAGGCGCTGTTTCGCTTTTTTGCGATCGCCCTGCCTTTGCTGAGCTTTTTCCTGGGACTGTGGTGGGACAAAATTACGGGTTTTCTGGAGCGTAACGAAGGAAATCGCGCCACCCAACTATTAAAAATCCTGACCAAGCTGGGACCGGCTTATATCAAAATTGGCCAGGCTTTATCCACCCGTCCTGACCTGGTGCCGCCCCTGTATTTGGAGCGTTTAACGGAACTACAGGACCAAATTCCGCCGTTTTCTAACAAAATTGCTTTCCGGTTTATTGAAGAGGAGCTGGGTGCACCCCCCAGTGACCTGTATGCGGAGCTGAGCGATCGCCCCCTCGCCGCCGCCTCATTAGGGCAGGTGTACAAAGGCAAGCTAAAAACTGGCGAAACCGTTGCGGTCAAAGTGCAGCGTCCTGGTTTGACAGAGCAAATCACCTTGGACGTGTATATAATGCGCCGCCTTGCCCTGGCGGTACAAAAATTGGCAAACCTGCGCAGCGACCTGGTGGCCATTACCGACGAGTTTGCCGGGCGCATTTTCGAAGAAATGGACTACACCCAGGAGGGATTAAACGCCGAGCGATTTGCCAGTCTGTATAGCTACTTGCCTGATATTTACGTGCCCGGCATCTACTGGAACTACACCGGGCGACGAGTGCTCACCATGGAGTGGATCGACGGCACCAAGCTAACCAATTTGGAAGAGATTTCTGCCCAGGGCATTGACGCTAAATACCTTATTGAAGTGGGCGTGCAGTGCTCCCTGCGTCAGCTTTTGGAATTCGGCTTTTTCCATGCAGACCCTCACCCTGGCAACCTGTTGGCAACGCCCAATGGCAAGCTGGCATACCTTGACTTCGGCATGATGAGCGAGGTGAAAGATTACCAGCGCTACGGGCTTATTGAAGCGGTGGTGCACATGGTCAACCGTGACTTTGACAGCTTGGCTCAAGATTACGTAACCCTGGAATTCCTCACCTCCGACACATACCTGCCGCCGATCGCCACCGCCCTGTCTACCGTTTTTAGCAATGCGTTGGGAGCCAGCGTGGCTGACTTGAACTTCAAAAGCATCACCGACCAGTTGTCCGGGGTGATGTATGAATTTCCGTTCCGGGTGCCCGCTTACTACGCTTTGATTATTCGATCGCTGGTGACCCTTGAAGGAATCGCCATTAATGTGGACCCGGAATTTAAGGTGCTTAGCAAGGCGTATCCCTACATCGCCAAACGGCTGCTGGTGGATCCTGCCCCCGAGCTACGGGCGTCTCTCCAGGCATTGCTATTCCAAGATGAGCGTTTTCGGTGGAATCGCCTGGAAAATCTGCTGAACAATGCCAAGGACAGCATGGATTATGACATTAACCAGGGGCTGGACCAGGCGGTGGATTTCCTTTATTCCGACCGGGGAACGTTTATTCGCGAGCAGCTAGTGGAGCGGCTGGTGGAGGCGATCGAGGCGTCGGGTACAAATGCTTGGCAAAGTTTTGTAAGCCAGTGGGGGCAGCGACTGGGGCTGGAGGAGCGAATCCCCACCACGGTAGAACCCGCCAGCAATCCTCAAGAAACCCTGGCGAGAATCCAACGCATTTGGTCTATTGTCCAGGACACCCCTGGTATGGATGGGATGCGGATGGCCCAGTTGGGAGCCCAGTTGCTGATTAAGCCAGAAACCCAACAAATGGGTCAGCGTATTGCCGGTGAATTGGCCCAGCGTGCCCTAGCTCGGTTTATTCGCGAGGTGGTATTGCGCGATGCCGCCGCCAACCAAACACCCTACGAAGCGCCTCAGCCAACGGTGGCCGCCTGGCGCAGTTAAAGCTCTTTTTCGGCACTGAAACTATCGAACTGAAATTATCAGACTGAAATTTTAGAGTTGAAATTATTGAGCTGGAATTTTGGAGCTGGCAGCGTTTTGATTCGCTAGCTCCAGCTTGCCCTACGGTAAATGGAAGCTAGTTTTAGTCCTGTGGATAGATGCCTTAGTTCAACAGTTGGCGTTGCTGAATAGGGACATGTTTTCGCAAAGTTCCAAACGAGGTTTCGTGGCTTTCGGTAATCGGTTCATAGCTCGATCCAGCAACGCTCAGCAGTTTTATCCAAGCCAACGACGTCTTCAAGGATCCATCGCTGTTCTTCAATTTTCCAGTAATGCTCAATCACCGGCTGATCCTGATGAATCAATAAATACTCACAAAGACTGGGCAGGCGCGGTAACACTGGAACTTCGATCCGCGATCGCAATCCTTTGTTGAAAGCGATAGAACGTCCACAATCAAATAGGGATTTACAACTTCATCGGTGCGATCGCCATTAAATTCCAGTTCCCCTTTGACTACCATCGCATCCGAATAAGTCCCTCGGGTATACCCCTCAATCCAAACCCGCAAACCACCACTGTGCAATTCGCACTCAGTTTCTGCCAACAATACGCCCAAACAAATCAATAGATCGACAGTAATGCCATTGTGATTCGCCGATCTCCCAGGTATGGGAATAATTTAATTTCATCCTTGTGGTATTCATGGCGGGTCTGAGTGATCGCCTCCCGTTCGCGATATTCCACTGGGGCACAGCGCTGAGTTGTAGGAGAAACGATAACCATTATGTGTGTTGGAATTAAGCGCCTTAAGAATTGCTAGGATCTTAAAGTCAGCACGAACCTATCGGCGAGGATGCGGTTACACGATGCCATTAGCTCAACCCCAAACCACGCTTAGTCTAGACGAATTTTTGGCACGCCCAGAAACGGAGCCAGCCACTGAATACGTTAATGGAGTCGCAAGTCAAAAGTCGATGCCCAAAGGAAAGCACAGTCGGTTAACGTGGCGTTTGTGCAGTGCAATTAATGCGATCGCCGAGGGCAGAAGAATTGGTTCAGCCTCCCCAGAACTGCGCTGTACTTTTGATGGGCGGTCTATCGTTCCAGACGTAGCGGTTTTTCGGTGGGAGCGGATTCCATTTGAGGACGATGGCGAAATTCCGGATGACTTCTTGACCTACCCGGATTGGATTATTGAAATTTTGTCGCCGGGGCAGGGCCCAAACGCAGTCATCGAAAAAATCACCCACTGTTTGGAACAGGGGGCAAAGCTGGGGTGGTTGATTGATCCGAGCGATCGCTCCGTTCTGATGTTTCAAAATCAGCAAAATCCTAAACTGTGTCGGGGGAACGATCCGCTTATTTCCCTCTCCGGCTTTGATTTGGAGTTAACCGCTAGTGATCTTTTTAACTGGCTCAAGATGTGAAAATTTCCAGGTGACCTCCCCAGGCGGGGGCGGTGATGATTTGATTGCTAGGTAAAGTTTGGGTGGCGATCGCCGGTACTTGAGTTTTTATTTGGCGATCGCACTGCAATGTTTCCACATTCCACCAGCGCACCGTTGAATCGAGGCTGCTGCTGATTAGATAACTTTGGGCAAAATGCAGATGGGTGATGGCGCGGGTGTGACCGGTAAAGGTGGCGCTAAGGATGCCGGTGTGGGCGTTCCATAGGTAAACATGGCGATCGCATCCAGTCGCAATCCAGTGACCAGCGGGATCAACGGCAACGGTTTCTAGGATGCCGCCCTCTGGAGTTAGGGTGCGTAGGCATTTTCCCGTTTGGATATTCCACTGGCGCAGGGTGCCGTCGTGGCTGGCGCTTACTAGCCAGGTGTCGTCGGGGGCAATTCTGATGGCGCTGATCCAACCGGTATGACCGTGTAGTTGTTGCAGCCGTTGACCGTCTTGGCTCCACAGGGTGACAAGCTGGTCCGTGCCGCCGCTGGCGATCCATTGGGAGGTGGGCAGATGGGGACGGGCGATCACCATCACCCACAGGTTATCCGTATGCCAGGCGTTGACCGGCTTCACTTGACTATCAGCGGGCACCTGGGGCGCGGCGGGGGAGGCGGGCAATTTGGGCATTACTTGCCAGCGCCGCACAAAGCCATCATCACCGCCGGTCCACAGCTCGTTTCCATTGCTTTTATCCCAGACGATCGCCCGAACCCGCCCATCGCAGAGACCGTGAATTGCCGTAAACGTAATCGCCGTTGGGATTGGGGGCAGAGCGATCGCCCGGATTTCTCCGTGGTTACCGCCCACCCAAATGGTTTGACCGTCGGGAGTGATCGCCAACCCCGGTAGCTGTTCACCGTCGGTGGCGATCGCGCCCAAATCTTTACCCTCAGGTAGGGACCAGCGGCGGATATATTCATCGGCACCGCCCACTGCTAGCCACTGACCATCGGGGGCGATCGCCAACGCCCACGGACAATTACTTAGCCCAATAAACCGCTAAAATTTCCCCGACTCTGCCTCCCAAGCTCGCACCGTGCTGTCACTTCCACTGCTGTACAGAATACCACCTCAGATCAGAAGAATGCAGCTGACCAGTTCACCACTATCCAGGGTGTCACAACCACTGAAGGACTGACAACCACCGCAGATCAGACAACTGCA
>CALCTI010000682.1 GCA_937894105.1 uncultured cyanobacterium | reverse complement strand
AGAAGCCTTATGCAGTAGGGAGTACGCGCCCTTTAAAAACAAACAAAGCTAGGGGGCTCTTACGGCTCTTGACTTAGGTATTCGATTGATGACAGCCCCTAGCAAAATCATCATTGTTGCTGGGATTGACTTCGCAGAGTTTAAAAACCATATGTATGTGCCTCTGGTCGCCGTGACGTTTAGAAATGAGGTGAAATAATAGACAAGGCGTTTACTAGTTTTTTATGAACCGTCGCGTATTTTTCTCGGCTTTGTCCATTGTTGCGGGGGCGCTGCTGTCCACCGCGATCGCCGGAGCCATTTGGGTCAGCGCCAACAATCCGCTGACCTTGCTAGAGGGCATGGCGGGAAAGGAGCCGATCGCTGCCCAGTTTATTCCCCGTACGGCGCCGGTAATGGTGTCCCTGTTGGCAAATCCGGACCGGCTGGAAAATTTGCGCCAGGTTTTGGTGCCGCCGTCGGAGCGGAGGGCGGCTAGCAGAGAATGGCGGCAGGTGCGCGATCGCCTGTTGAGTAAAACCAAGCTGGACTACGAGCGGGATATTCAGCCGTGGCTTGGGGATGAGGTGACCTTCGCTGTGACGGGGGTGGATGGGGACCGGGATGGGGACAATGGTCAGCAGCCGGCGTATTTGTTGGCGGCAAAATTGGCCGATAGGGGAGTAGGTCGAGCCCGTGCCCAAGGTTTTTTGGAGCTGTTTTGGCAAAAGCAGGCGCTGGCGGGGGTGAATCCGATTTTTGAGCGCTACAAAGGGGCGACGATTACCTACGGTGAGGCGATGGATGTGCTGCCCGATTCCCTATGGCGATCGCGACGACGAGGGACGGCAGCTCCCCGAACCAATTTGGCGACGGCGCTGGTGGGGGATGAGTTTGTGCTGTTAGCAACGGACCCTAAAGTGTTGCGGGAGGCGATTACTAATGTGCAGGTGCCGGGGCAAAATTTAGCGTCATTGGCGGCTTATAAACAGAGCGTCGC
This sequence comes from uncultured cyanobacterium, assembly GCA_937894105.1. GTDB lineage: Bacteria > Cyanobacteriota > Cyanobacteriia > CACIAM-69d > CACIAM-69d > CALGDE01. Next base: position 3,808 of record CALCTI010000682.1, on the reverse strand, counting down.
CTTGCAGGACAATGACCGACGATTGGGGGTAGTGACGGCGGATTTTGCCACCTTAACCCGTTTGTTCCAGCCTCCAAAAACAGCGGCGGCGATTCAAAATTTGCCGGCTAGTAAAGCGTTTAGTCCCTTTGACGGGGCGATCGCCCTGGTGGAATTTGACCGTCAGGGAATTACCGGTAATTTTCAGTTATTAGATCGAAACCCTAGCGCGCGATCAGAGCCCACCTTAACGGGACCGGTGCCGCCCCTGGGGTATTTACCTCGAAACGCCGCGATCGCCATTGGGGGCGAAAATTTGGCGGACCTATGGCAGGGGGTGCGTTCAAAATTCGCCGGCACCCTATTGGGGGACAGTTTGATTACCCAAATTAATCAACGGGCGGCGCGGGAAAAGTTAATGCCAGAAACGGATTTTTTGCCCTGGCTCACCGGCGTCTATGCCAGCGGCTTTGGGGATGGCGATTGGGTGGCTGTGACGGCCCATTCGGACGATAGTGCGGCGGCGTTTCAACGGTTTGACCGGGTTGCTGGGAGTCGCGGCTGGACCGTGGGCACGGTGACCCTGGGAGAGGAGGATCGACAAACGGAGGCGCAAATTTGGAGCCGGTTAGCGGCTCGGGGAAAAACCGTCACCACCCAGGTGGAGGGCGTTCGCGCCCAGATTGACGACTACGATATTTTAACCACCTCCGTGGCGGCGTTAAATAAGGTGTTAGCTGCCACACCCAATGGGGAAACACAGCCCAATCCCCAGTCATTTCTCAGTCGGTCCGATGTGCAGCGTAATTTGGCACAGTTGCCCCAGCCCAATGACGGTTATGTTCAGCTAGATTGGTCCACGGCTAAGCCCGTGCTGGGTGGCTTGTTTCCCCTGCTAACGGTGCTAGACGGGGTTGGACAGCCGATTCTGAACCGCCTAGAGACTATAACGGTGGTGAGTCATGGTGATATGGACGCTGGTGCTATGGATAGGTCTGGTGAAGGGGGCGATCGCCGCCAAATTACCCTTAGGGCACAGCTAAGCCGCTAGGGCTCACCAATCCACAACAATCATCGAAAATGGCGAAGTTGCCACTATGGCGCGGGCTGCTGATCTACCGACACCTAACCTATGAAAACTCCCGCTGCTCCCGATCCCAGCTCCAATGAGGTCATCCTCACCAAAGGTCCTGGCTTAGGCACCTTTGGCGGCGTATTTACCCCGTCGATTTTGACCATCCTCGGGGTGATTATGTACCTGCGCCTGGGGTCGGTGGTGGGCAATGTGGGTCTAGTGGGAGCGCTGGTTATTATTACCCTCGCCAACGCCATCACCCTTCTCACGTCCCTGTCTATTTGTACGATCGCCACGGACCGGGTGGTGCGAACCGGCGGCGCATACTACATGATTAGCCGCTCCCTAGGTATCGAAGCGGGGGGTGCCGTGGGGGTGCCCCTCTACTTTGCCCAGGCTATTTCCGTTGCCCTGTACACCATTGGTTTTGCGGAAAGCGTCGTGGCGGTCTTTCCAGTGTTAAACCAGCAGTACGTAGCTTTTTTTACCACCGTTGCGATCGCCATTTTGGCCCTAACCTCCGCCAGCATTGCCATTCGGGCCCAATATTTCATTATGGCGGCGATCGCCTTTTCCCTGATTTGCTTTGCCTTTGGGTCGCCCCTACCCGACGCCCAGATGGTTCCCTGGACGGGTGATCGCGAACCTTTTTGGGGCGTCTTTGCGGTATTTTTTCCGGCGGTGACCGGAATTATGGCGGGGGTGAACCTATCGGGAGACCTGGAAGATCCGGTGGAGTCCATTCCTAAGGGCACCTTAGCCGCCACCATCACTGGCTACGTGGTTTATATCGCCTTAGCGCTACTGTTTGCGTTTAAAGCCAACCCCGCCGCCCTGATCAATGACCAAAATATTATGGAAACCCTGTCCCTGTGGGGACCGGCAATTTTAATGGGCACCTGGGGCGCAACCTTATCCAGCGCGATCGGCAGCATTTTAGGAGCGCCGCGTGTGCTTCAGGCCCTAGCACGGGATGGGGTGCTGCCCAATTGGATGCGCTTTGTGGGAAAAGGGCGCGGAGCCGAAGATGAACCCCGCATTGGCACCTGGGTCACCCTGGTGGTCGCCCTGGGAGCGGTAGCCCTGAACGACCTGGACCTGATTGCGCCGGTGTTGTCCATGTTTTTTCTCACCACGTATTTGGTGTTAAACGTGGTGGCTTTGATTGAAGGATTTTTACAAAGCCCCTCCTTCCGCCCGTCCTTTAAAGTGCATTGGATTTGGTCGTTATTCGGGGCGATCGGCTGCGTGGTCGTGATGTTTCTGATCGACGGAATTGCCACTGTGGTGGCTGCCGTTTTGGTGCTGGGCTTATATTTTTGGCTGCAGCGACGGGAATTGGAAACGGCGTGGGGCGATGTGCGGCGAGGGCTGTGGATGGCCCTATTGCGGGCGGGGCTGTACCAAATTGGCAACGATGATCCAAAAAACTGGCGGCCGAATTTACTGGTCATGTCCGGGGCTCCCAATCGCCGTTGGCCCTTGATTCAACTGGCCAATGACCTAACCCACAACCGGGGCATTATTACCATTTGCAGTGTGCTGCCTCGGGGGAAACGGGGGGATGAACAGCGGGCCAGCGTGGAGGAATTATTGCGGGAGTACCTGGACTAGCGGTGGATGCAGGCGCTGGTGCGGGTGGTCACGGCGGCGGATCCCTTTGTGGGTGCTTATCAGCTGGTGGAAGCGTATGGATTGGGAAAGCTGGTGCCCAATACGGTTTTGATGGGCAATAGCGAAAACCAGGAGCGGCGGCTTCAATATTGTGACCTCATTCGCAAGATTCATGAGGGGGAGCGCAGCTTAATTATTTTGCGAGATAACGGCGATCGCCCCGATGAAGCACCCACCTTTGGGCGACGAAAGCGTATCGATATTTGGTGGGGCGGTTTACAAAATAACGGCGGGTTGATGGTTCTATTGGCGTATCTTTTGCGCACCGATTTGGAATGGAAGCGGGTCAGAATTGTTTTGAAATTAGTGGTACCCAACGAAGCGGCCGCCGAAGCGGCTCAGGCAAATTTAAACGCTTTGGTAGGACAGTTGCGTATGGATTTAGAATCGCAAATTTTAATTGGGGGCGATCGCCCTTTTCCGGACGTATTGCACGAATCCTCAGCCAGCGCCGATCTGGTGATGTTAGGGCTGGCAAGTACGATGGCGGACTATTTTGACGACCCAGAAGCCTACGCAGACTACTACAGTAAATTCCAAAAAAATACCGCCAATTTACCCACCACCCTATTCGTATTGGCAGCGCCCGCCTTTGATTTCTCTAAGGTACTGGTGGATGGCTAAATGTGCCGTGAACATGAGTTTTCTAGAGACTCTGGAGCGACCCCAATCCCCTAAGTTTTTCTACCAAAGCATAAGTCACGAATAGGCGGTTTGAATCGCATCCTTACTTTTGAGGGACAATCAGAATCCCAACGAATCCCAGCCTTGTTAACAAAATATTGAAGGCGCCGCCCAAGCTTTGGAAAAAGAAGCCCGAGCAAAGGAGTTATTGGCATCCTATAGTTACTCGCCACTTATATAGGACGACCATCGCGATCGCATGGGCGCGATCACACTAACGTGATCGCAATCAGAACCTAGCCCAATCGGCTAGCCTCCACCGCCCGGGTCTCGCGATAGAGATGTTGTTCCATCTCATGCTTTAGCTCGCGATAGGCAGGATGCGCCTCCACCGCCTCACGATTACGGGGCGGCATTGAGGTGACTTACGAGAGCATTCGCAACTGGTGCCAAAAG
>CALCTI010000681.1 GCA_937894105.1 uncultured cyanobacterium | reverse complement strand
GTCCCGTCCCCCAACAGCCTCGTCACTACCACTGCCGCCGCGTAACTCATCTTCCCCAGCATTACCAAACAAAATATCGTCGCCGTTGTTGCCAACTACCGTGTCGTTACCACTTGCGGCGCGAATTTCATCATTTTCTGGCAGGCCGATAAGGATATTGTTTGCGTCGTCGCCGAGAATCAGTGCCATGGTTTCTGTGTAAATTCTGTAGTTTGGCTAAGCGGTTAGGAAGGTGAGGGGCGCTTTAGGACCCTTAAGGCGTGTCATGCATTAGACTCCAGAGACCTTACATAGTGGGAAGTACGCGCCTTTTGAAACAAAAAATGTTAGGAACTGGAACCCTTCCCGCTATTAAGTTTGAGATTTAATTGATGACAGCCCCTAGTAGAGCAATGACGATCCTGGAAGCAGCAAAGTGTCGCTGAAGTAAAAACTAAGGGGTGGTGAAGGTAGCGAAAGGAACATGGTGAAAGCTGCTGGGTTAGCATGACCAGGAATGGTTGCCCCCAGTCTGAAGCCGTTTTGACACAGCTCAGCGAGGCTAACCAGGCGGTGGTCTTGCGATCCCTATACGGTTATAACCGGACAAATGCGTCAGGTCTTGTGAAAACAGGGGCTGCCATCAATTAAATTCCAAGCGATTAAATTCCAGTTGATGCCAACAGATGCCAACGTTTTGCATCACAAGGCTTGTAATTTCTAGCTTGTTTCTTGGGCAGGGCACGGTTCTTTCCATCGCGTAAGGCTTTTGGATTGGGTCGATTACGCGCCTTAGGTTTACGCGCCTTAGGTTTGGCCTTCCTCTGGGTTGCTTGGTGCACGTCCTGTGCCCTAAGAATCATGGTGGTTGCCTGTGGCGTGGTGGTACTTCTTTCGTTCTGGCTACTTCTGGGGGGCTTGTTTTTAGCTCTCGTTACTATTGGCTCTGGTTGCAAACGTCGTTGAAGATTGAGGGGTTAGAAGATGGGTCAGTCTGTTGGGTCCGGGTTGTGGAAAAAGGCGATTAAGTTCGGCACCGATGGCTGGCGAGGGACGATCGCCGCAGATTTCACTTTAGAACGGGTTGATTTGGTGGCTCCTCTGGCGGCCCAGGTGCTGGATGAAACCTACGGCGCAACCACAAAAAATCGAGTGGTTATTGTGGGCTTTGACCGGCGATTTATGGCGGAACAGTTTGCCCAGGTGGCGGCGGAGGCGATCGCCCGGACCGGCTACGATGTGCAACTGAGCGATGACTATGCGCCCACCCCCGCCTTAAGCTGGATTGCCAATAATCTCGAAGCCTTGGGGGCGAGCGTTCTGACCGCCAGCCACAATCCGGGGCAATATCTCGGTTTAAAAATCAAGGCCGGCTTTGGGGGCTCAGTCTCCGGCGATGTGACCAAAAAAGTGGAAGCCAAGCTCGATACCCCCGCCCCCGCCGCCGATACCCCCGGCACCATCACCACTTTTCACCCCAAGGACACGGGCTATTTTGAAGCCCTGCGGGAGTACGTGGATATTGATGCCATTCAAACGGCGATCGCCCAGGGCAAGCTCACGGTATTTGCCGATGCCATGCACGGCTCCTCCGCTGGCGGATTGGCGCGAATTTTAGACACGGACCAGGTGAAAGAATTTAACGGCGATCGCGACCCCCTGTTTAAAGGCGGCGCACCGGAACCGCTACCGAAATATCTCCAGCCCAGCCTGGATGCCATTAACGAATACGGCAAAGCTAACCCCGATCAGCTGGTGGTGGGATTAGTATTCGACGGGGATTGCGATCGCATCGGCGCAGTGGACCGCCACGGCACCTTCCTCAGCACCCAAAAGCTAATCCCAATTTTGATTGAACACCTGGCCAGTCGGCGCGGTATGGACGGCGAAGTGATCAAAACCGTCAGCGGCTCCGACCTTATGCCCAAGGTAGCAGAACTGTTTAACCTGTCCGTGTACGAAACCGCCGTGGGCTATAAATACATCGCTGATCGCATGCTTGGCGTGCCCACCATGATTGGCGGCGAAGAGTCGGGCGGCGTCGGCTATGGCACCCACATCCCCGAGCGGGACGCCCTCTTGTCGGCGCTCTATATTTTGGAAACCGTCGTCAAATCGGAGCAGGACCTTAGCGACCTGTACGCCGCCCTACAAAAACGCACCGGCTTTGACAGCGCCTACGATCGCACCGACCTGCCCCTAGCAGATATGGCCACCCGCGATCGCCTGCTAAAGCGCCTAGCCAACGATCCCCCCACCGAAATCGCTGGACAAACGGTGGAAAGCTGCCAAACCACCGACGGTTACAAATTCCGCCTTACTGACGGACGCTGGCTAATGATTCGCTTTAGCGGCACCGAGCCCGTCCTGCGTCTATACTGCGAAGCTGCCACCCTAGACGACGTCCACGCCACCCTGCGCTGGGCCGAGGAGTGGGCGATCGCCTAAGCCCCGTGGTCATCAATAAACTCCAGCAGCTCAACCCCAATGGAAGCGTCACCCTGAGCTGACCTTCAGCACAAATTTCCACCCACTTTTTGATATCAAAATATCTTATCCACAAAGCCAATATCGCCGGAATTCAATAAGTCGAGTAAATACTTGATCCTGTAAAGTGTCTCAATACGAGCGACAAAGGGGGGTAATTCTTAGGGTATGTGCGGAATACGGGGAATCTGTAGGGAGTCTGTTGAAAAAGCCCCCGTAACGAAGAGTTATCTAATTTGTGAACCTCTATTGAAAATGCAGAAGGCGGGTTATCATGGTGCTGTCTTCAAGCCTTTAAATTTTCCGGAATAACCCTTGTGTCCTCTGTGATTAATTCAGAAATACTTTGCTTATCTAAGCTCTAATTTTTTAGCTTACTAAGCAGGTTAATGAAAATCACTTCGGGCTTATGTCGTCATCCGACAGAACTCCCCATTGACCATGGCGAGTACCGTGAGTTACTGAAGCTGAAGCAATACACTGCACCTGTAACGTTCGAGACTCAAATGACCATTTATATCGGAAACCTCTCCTACGACGCTGAAGAGGAAGATCTCCGTACTGTTTTCGCCGAATATGGCGAAGTAAAGCGTGTAACTTTACCAACGGATCGTGAAACCGGCCGCATTCGTGGCTTCGCGTTTGTTGAACTAGCAAATTCAGAAGACGAAGAATCCGCAATTGAATCTCTGCATGGTGCGGAGTGGATGGGGCGTGAGCTTCGGGTAAATAAAGCCAAGCCTCGTGAGAACAATCGTCCCCGCCGTAACGACGGTGGTGGATATGGTAATCGCGACAGCTTTGGTGGTGGTGGCCGCGACAATTTCAGTAGTGATGTTGTTCGTAACCCCCTTTAAGCCCATCTAGATTTGTAAGTTATTTTCTGGGATGCCTAGCGATTAGTTCTCTACTAAGCCTAGGCATCTTTTTCAATGGAATGTTTTTGATGCTTTTGAGGTCTATACGACATCGAAAGCCCGTTGATCATCAAGTTTTTGTTTTTCGAGGATTGTTCTGTGGCTTTCTCTGGAGTCGGTATGCGCCCTGCTGTTAAGAAAAAGAACTCTGCTGCGTCGGGGCGTCGTGCCGAAGCTGCCTCCGAGCTGGAGTCGATGCGCTCAAGTGGGCTGCCAGAGTTTGCCGTCTTTATTCGGGCGCGAGGGCAAAAGGGTTGGCTACCGGTAGGATCGTTGGCGGTTAATCGCAGCAATCAAATTAGCCGAGCTATTTACGATAACGAGGCGGACCTGCGCCAGGGGGCGTTTCGATTGTTCCCGCGCCTGAGAAAGCAGCAGGCGAATTTGGAGTATGGATATCGCCTGAAGGAATTTACTGATGAGCCGGTGGTGGTGGCAGAGCGTCCGGCTGAGGTCGTGCCGAATTTCGTTCAAAAAGGCGTCGCTACCATTCGAGAAACGGTAACAGGCTTGTTTAATAAAGCCCAGTAGCTGACTGGTGGTTCGCCGCCCCTGCCCCATTTTTTGTAATGTAATTTCCTGCTGTTTGGCCGATGTTTGGCGATCGCCGTGCCCCCTTTCGACCCTTCAACTTCTAAATCATCCTCTGACTCCAAGCCGCCAGGTTGGGCTGGTTTTAAGTTTGAATTACAAGGGACCTGTTCCCAGACTGGGGCACGGGCAGGGGTTTTTCACACGCCCCACGGCATTGTGGAAACGCCGCGATTTATGCCGGTGGGCACCTTAGCCAACGTAAAAACCTTAACGCCAGCCCAAGTGAAATCCACTGGGGCGCAGATGATTTTGTCTAATACTTATCATCTGCACCTGCAGCCGGGGGAGCATATTGTGGCGGGCGGCGGCGGGCTGCACCGGTTTATGGGCTGGGACGGACCGATTTTGACTGATTCCGGTGGATTTCAGGTGTTTAGCTTGAGTGAAATGCGGGAGATTTCCGACGACGGGGTGGTGTTTCGATCGCCCCATGACGGCAAGCTTATTAATTTTACGCCCGAGGAATCGATCCGAATTCAAAACACTTTGGGTTCTGATGTGATCATGGCCTTTGACGAATGTCCGCCCTACCCGGCCAGCCGTGAAGCGGTGCAGCGAGCAACCCAGCGTAGCTACGATTGGCTGCTGCGGTGTATTGAAGCCCATCGGAATCCCGAGACCCAGGCCCTGTTTCCCATTGTGCAAGGGGGAACCTATTTGGATTTGCGATCGCAGGCGGCAGCCCAGTTGGCAGAGCTGGATATGGTGGGCTACGCGGGGGGGGGCGTTTGCGTGGGGTAGCCGCCGGAGCTGATTGAGAAAATTGTGAAAGCCACTACGCCGTTGCTGCCGCCCCAAAAACCGCGATATCTCATGGGGGTGGGCACCTATCGGGAAATGGCTCAGGCGATCGCCTCGGGGATTGATTTATTCGATTGCGTAATTCCCACTCGCTATGCCCGCCATGGAGCGGCGCTGGTACAGGGGAATCGCTGGAATATTAAGAACGCCCAGTTTCGGGAAGACTTTACGCCGCTGGACGCCACCTGCTCCTGCTATACCTGCACCCATTTCAGCCGCGCCTATTTGGGGCATTTAATCCGCGCCAAGGAACTGTTGGGCTACACTTTGCTGGCGATTCATAATGTGACGGAGCTGGTGCAGTTTACCCGTAAAATTCGTGAGGCAATTTTAGAGGGCACCTTTGCCGATCAGTTTTCCCACTGGTTGGAGCGATCGCCTGACAATACCGGTAAGGATTGTTAGCGCCCCTAGGAATGCAAACTATGGCGAAGCAGCGAAGAAAATCGGACTTGCCCACAAAAATCTGTGTGGTGTGTCAGCGTCCATTTACCTGGCGAAAAAAATGGGAACGCTGTTGGGGCGAAGTGAAATATTGCTCAGATCGCTGTCGGCGGCGACGCAGCACCGCAGGAGAAAGCTCGTCCTAGCTTGAGCTAAAAACTATCACAGCCCAGAAGAGCGATGGGGCATGAATATGAGGCGCTGGGGGCAGTTTGGAAGATCGTAAGTTTTTGGCGATGATTATTAATCAAGGTCGGTAGAAATAATTTCAGAAAAGTAACTGACCCAAGACAACTCGCAGTGAATAAGAGAGTAACAGGCTATCTTTATGGAGGCTGACCAGAATTTTTGTTGATTTTTGATGCGAGCCTTGCTTCTTGTTTGAATTTTTAACCATCCTTTGGGTCGTCATTCGTTGAGTAATTATTGACTAGGTGGTCATTAAAGCGGCAGACTTTTCCCAAAAATTAGCGCCAAGGAGAAGCCCATAGGCAAAGATCATAAAGGGTGGAAAAAGCAGTTTCAGAGCTTAAACGTTTTTTTAGATAGGTTTTTTAGACGAGTATGGCGTTGGTATTGTCGGTACTGGCTACGTTGTCCGTGGGGCAGGTGGGGCAAGTTGCCCCGCAAATGCTTGCCTCTCCGCCGTTAAAGCCTGTTTCAGTAGAGCCTATTTCAGACGCGATCGCCGCATCGACCGCTGTTTCCCCCTTGCTGTACCCTGTGGGGGCTCCGGCAACTGTTCCCGTGCGGCTTATGACCGCTCCGGGCAGCGTCATCTTGCGGCAATCTTCCCCTAAAGGCGTCGCTATCAATGGGAAAAATATCCTATCCCAGCGCCAAAGCCTCACCAAAAATACTACGGCAGAGCCAAAAGTGCGCCGGCGGGTGGTGCGTCTGAATCGAGAGATTCGCCCCCTGGCTGGAAGTTTGGATCAGGTGCCAGTATTTAACAGCAATAGCCCGGAGGTGGTGCGCACACCCGGGCTATTGCTGTCCACGTTTCCGCCAAAGGGGATGCGATCGCCCCGCGCTCATTTGAACTATGCCTTTCAGGGGCGCTTTGATATTTTCTCTCACCATATTGCCCGCGCCGCTGCCACGGAAGAAGGACGCACCTTGTTTCAAGGACTGATGGTATACAACCCTGGTCCTGGTGACGCTCGGATTCAAACCCTGGCCGCCGCCAGCTACATTAGCCGATTTGAAGCTCCCTTTCGCGAATTGCCCGCCTATATTGAAGACCCCCTGGGCACGATCTTCTCTGGTGCAGGCAGTCGGGTGGCGGCGGATATGTTGCGCGATCGCCGTCGCGGGCTTTGGGATACGGATATTCGTCTAGGGCCGCGCCAAGCAACAATGGTGATGAACGCGCCGATTCCGGTGGGGAAGATCACGCCGTCGTCCAATACCCGATCAACGCTGGTTCATCTACAAAGCGATCGCCCGGTGTACCTGGCTAGCCTGGCCATGTTTTCCCCGAAATCTGCCGACGGCCGCGAAACCATTCCCACCTTGCGTCAGTGGCAAATTCAACTGGTTAACGGCTTTTTGGCGGGACCGCGAGATATTGCTCCCAGTCCTTTGAGTACAACCGGTTCGCGATTTTTTTATGGTCGTATTGCAGGAGTCTCCCAAGGGTCGCGATGGGAGGCTACTTTAACCGATGGCGGCGGGACACTACAAATTCCCGGTCGCGGTCGTAGCTACTCCTATCCCATTAGCACTATCCCCCGCGGCACCCACGGCACCCAACAGGTGCAAAGCGCTCCGATGCTGGCTCGCTATCCTGATACGGCATTGCTGGGGCATGGGAATTATGGGGTGCTGTATCGTCTCAGGTTGCCGCTGGTTAACCCTAGCCCGCAGGATCAGTCCGTTAGTATCCTGTTTGAAACGCCCCTGAAAAGTAATCAGGGAGGTAGCGTCGAGTTTTTGAATCCGCCGGAGGATCGGGTTTTCTTTCGAGGCCCCATTCGCTTACGCTATCAGGACGATCGCGGTCAATCTCAGGATCGGTTTATCCACGTGGTGCAGCATCGAGGCGAGCAGGGCAAACCTTTGGCCACATTAAATATGCGACCGGGAGAACGGCGATCGGTGACGGTGGATTTGGTTTATCCCCCCGATGCAACGCCGCCCCAAATGCTAACGGTCCAAACTGGTCCCCAAAGC
>CALCTI010000680.1 GCA_937894105.1 uncultured cyanobacterium | reverse complement strand
GGAATTTCTGGTGAGCACCATCGGCGAGGTGTATCTGGCTCTGGGAGAACGCATAACTCTGGTGACCACCTTGGGGCAGGAGCAGGGGGGGCTGACGGAATCGACCCTGACCAACGCCCTGCAGCAGTTTTTGGTGACCAATCAGGAGCCTATTTATTTTGTGCAGGGGCACGGGGAGCGACCGTTGGAGGTGGGCGAAGGGGGTATGTTTGACGCGGTGTCAGCCCTGGGCGATCGCAACTTTGAGGCGCGTCCGCTAATTTTGGCTCAGGAAAAAGCCGTGCCTGATGATGGGGTTGCTGTGGCGGTGGTGGGTCCCCAGCGATCGTTTTTGCCAGGGGAAGTGCAACTGTTGGAGGATTATCTCAACAATGGCGGGCGACTGTTGCTCTTTTTGGACCCCGCCATTGAAACGGGCATGGAGCCCCTGCTGGAAAATTGGGGCGTTGCCTTGGACGGGCGCATTGTCATTGACGCCTCCATTGCCTCCCAGTTGGTGGGGCTGCAGCCAGATATGCCCGTCGCCACCCAATATGGCAACCATCCCATCACCAGCACCTTCCAGGAGGGCATCTCCTTTTATCCCTCAGTGCAGGCGGTGACCACAACGGAGCAGACAGGGGTAACCGTCGCTAACTTGGTGGAAACCAGCGACCAAAGCTGGTCCGAAACCAATCCCACCGAAGACCCGCTGCAATTTAATCCGGGGGTAGATTCGCGAGGTCCGTTGGCGTTGGGCATGGTCGCCACAAAGGAAGTCACCGCAAAGATTGAGGACGCAACGGAGGCAGGGAGTAACGAAGGTACTGGCGAGGACGCAGCCGAAGAGACTGGAGAGAACTCCGAAGAAACTGAAGATAATACCGATACCAATGGGGACGAAAACGCCGCTGAAGCTGAAGGGAATGAAACCGAAACTCCCGATAGCAATAATGCTGAAGAGATTAAGGAAGGGCGTTTAATTGTATTTGGAACATCGACGTTTATTGCCGATGGATTATTTACTCAACAGCTTAATGGGGATGTATTTTTAAATTCCGTTAGCTGGCTTAGCGATCGCGACGAAAGTTCCCTAGCATTGCGCCCTCGAGAGGCGAGCGATCGCCAGCTATTAATCACAGAATTCGAAAGCAATATATTACGACTGCTAGCCCTAGCAATTTTGCCCCTAGGCGCTTTAGGAACGGCGGGCTGGCTTTGGTGGCGATCGCGATAAGCCCTATAAAATCAACTCGTTAAAATTCAAAAAAAGGTCGAAAAGCAATAAATACTATGTTGAAACGTAGCACCTGGATTTGGTTGGCGATCGCCTTGGGATTAGGAGGCGGAATGGTTGCCTATGACCAAGTGTCCCAACAGCAGGAAGAGCAGGAAAACGCAGAAAACTTAGTGTTAGGAATACAAGAAGATAATATCAAGTCTTTTGTTATTGAAACCGTTGCAAAAACGCCCGACGGAGAGACAGCACACCGACTGTTATTTACCCGTCCCAATGAAGCAGAAACGCCCACCCAATGGCAGGTAAAAATTGACGATCAAGAGCCGATACAGGCTAGTGATGGGGCGATCGCTTTTTTAACTAATCTGGTTGCCACAGGGCAGTCAGACGGTCAGTTAATGGGCACAGAAAAGCAGCTTACAGAATATGGATTAGATAAACCTCGCGCCCAGTTAACTATCACCTTAAAAACGGGAGATAAACGCGAATTAAAATTAGGATTAGCAGGCTTTAATGATCAGTTTATCTACGCTCAAGTGGAGCCAAATACTAAGCCAGAAAGCGAGAATAGCGATATTTCGACAGAGAACGAGACCTCTGAGGCGGCAAGTAAAACTGATACAGGTGCGCAACCCCAAGGGAAAGTAATTTATACCATTCCCAAGGATTTTGAATATGCCTTGATTCGCGAATTAGACGAGTGGAAATATGTTCCATCTCCCAACCCCAGTGAATCACCCAATCCCGAAGCGTCACCTAGTCCTTAACGATGAATTTTCCAACGATGAATTTTCCAACGATGAATTTTCCAGCGTACGATTTTTCCTATGTGTAGTATTGCCTCCGATTCCACCGCAACCCTGCTTGTTTCTTGCCCTGATCAACGGGGAATTGTTGCTCGCATTGCCAACTTTATTGACTCTAACGGCGGCAATATTATTCACACCGATCAACACGTTGATGCGGAAGAAAGCTTATTCTTAACGCGGGTAGAATGGCAGCTTGATCGGTTTAATTTACCCCAAGAATTAATTGATCCAGCCTTTGGTGCGATCTCCCGTCCCCTAGAGGCTCAATGGCAACTACATTTTTCCAATATGCGCCCCAAAATTGCCATTTGGGTTAGTAAGCAAAACCATTGTCTTTTAGATTTACTGTGGCGCCACCAGGCAGGAGAACTACCTGGGGAGATTAAGCTGATTGTTAGTAATCATCCCAATTTACAGGGAATTTCCCAGCAATTTAATATTGATTACCATCATATTCCTATCACAAAAGAAACGAAAGCTTTCCAAGAGCTAAAGCAAATTTCCCTATTAGAAGAGTACGACATTGACCTAGTGGTATTGGCAAAATATATGCAGGTTTTAAGTGCAGATAACTTGCCAAATTTTCCAGCAGTTATTAATATTCATCACTCATTTTTACCTGCTTTTCCTGCGGCAAAACCTTACCATCGTGCTCACGCTCGAGTGGTAATAGTTAGTGGTGCAACAGCCCATTACTTCACTGAAATCTTAGACGAAGGGCCGATTATTGAACAAGATGTGTCGCGCGTTAGCCATCGCGATACGGTGCCCGATTTAATTCGCAAAGGTAAAGATTTAGAGCGCATTGTTTTGGCTCGAGCGGTGCGCTCCCATTTACAACATCGCGTTATTAGCTACGGCAACCGTACGGTGGTTTTTGATTGATTTTTAGCTACCTTTTCGCTGGTTTTTAATTGATTAGAAGGTGCTTGCAAGGTGCTTGCCAGCTGATTGGAATGGGTTGGTTGGCAATGTTTTTTTATGAGGCGATCGCCGACGCCTGAACCAACTCATACACCAGCTCGGCCGTTGCTGGCGCCAGCAAAACCCCATTGCGATAGTGAGCCGTCGCCAAAATCGCATTATCGTAATTTTCCAAAGACTCAATCACCGGTGCCGGGCGATTTTGCGGGCGCGGGCGCAACCCTGACCACGTGCGTAATATGTCCGCATCTCGTAATCGTGGGCATAAACCAAACGCCGTTTGCAGCATATGATCCAAATTTGCCTTGCAACATTCTGGATGTTGCTCACCATCAGAAAATTCAACCGTTGCACCTACCCAATAATGTCCCTTTTCCAAAGGAATAATATTAACGTCCTGCCCGATAATGACCGGCTCAGTGATACATAGGGACTTGGGCAACTTCAAATGCACCGCCTGACCCAGTACCGGGCGCTGGGGTAACTCATAATTTAAATCTGCTGCCAGCTTCGAAGACCCCAACCCAGCCGTAACAATTATCCCGTCACAGTCAATGGCACCGCGAGTGGTCTCAATACGGTTCACATGGTGGCGATCGCCTCGCTTTTCACTATTCAGCCCCGTCGCTCGCCATCCCCAATGAAACGTCGCCCCCTGCTGTACCGCCGCTTCAATTAGTGCCATCGCGATCGACACAGGATTAACCTGCAAATCCTGCGGGGAGTAAATAGCGCCAATAATTTTGCGTGAGGGAAGCTGCTGCCCCCCCTTGTCTTTGGTGATGCTAAGACGATTGCCAGCGCGACGTAATCGGTGGCGATTCGTGATGCGCAACTGTGGATAAGTACGCATCAAGGTATCTCGTCCCAGGATCTGAAGGCGAAATCCCTGACGGTGGCGCTGGGCAACCAACTCTTCCCACTGATTCATCGGCTCATTTTCAAAGCAAATTCGCAGCAATCCATGGCGATTGTGTAGGATTCGTATCCCCGTTGCCGCTTCCAATTCAGGGATCAACGTTTCGTACCGTCGAATACTGGCACGGCGCATTTCCCACGCCCGCCCTTTAAGCTTGCGGCTAATTACCCCCATCAATACCCCCAAGGCCGATCCGGTGCTGCTGGAAAATTTTTGGGCAGAAATAGGCCCCGACGGTACAAATTGCTGACTATGCTCGTCGATTACGGAGATCCTAAACTGTTGAGTTCGGCTGAGTTCGTAGGCTAACGTTGCCCCGATAATTCCACAGCCCACAATGACCACATGGGGACGGGAAGACAGTGCAGAAGCGACCATGGCGGTAAAGGAATAAAAAAAGAGATGAAAATGCCCAAGGCAACAAAGAACAGTTTTAACTTGGTTTAATCTTGAAACTTTTAATCGAAAATAATAGAGAAATTTGCCCGTGACTCGATAGACTGTCGCACCCAAAACTCATCCAAAACTTGTCAGAATTAGGGACGCAATAATAAGCGCCAGCAAGGGCCGCCTCAGATTTCCCCAACTTTTTTTGTTAAAAGCGCGAGAGTTTTTTGGTTAGTAATACTAATTATCTAAATTAAAGAGATATGTAAAACCTTTGAGAGCCAGTTTCACCGGGCATCTGGATTCTCCCCAAATTGAAGAATTGGTATAACACTATCTCCCAGTTTGATCTTTTATCGCAATTGAGAATAGTTTAATGATAAGTAACGCTTGATTTTCCAGAAGTTATTAACACTTTGCTCTGCATTAGTCAGCGCATTTATCTGCCTAAATAGAGGGGGCGTAATCTAAAGCTTTAGTTTCTGTGTAATTCGTTGGCACGCACCTTACCAAAAAAACATATTCATCACTGTATGAAAGGATTTCATATAGTCTAATATTCATTCTAAATATCTTCATGAGTGAACTCCCTATTGTGAGCATGAAATAGCTGTGATCACAATAGGTGAATAATCACAGCTTAAAAAGCAAGATGCTTGTAATTTATTGACTCTTTAAGGGGTGCCTTACCGGTCCGCCCAGTATTACTTGTTTTGTTGGCGACTTTCAGTATTGGTTTAAGACGCTTCCTGAGGCTGGTTTGTAGGAACTAACTCTAAAAATGCGTCCAACGCAGCGATCGCCTTTTCATATTCCTGTTCGGCGGCGACGTAATTAAAGCGACCAGCAGCTTCGTCCATGGCGAGCAAACTATCAAGTAGATCGCTGGTGACCTTGGCGGCGGATTTTTGTTGGTCGTCAGGTAGGTTGCGGCTGACCCGCGCCATACGCTGGCGTAGTTCTCCGAGGGGACCGTGTACAAAGGTTTGAATATCACGCCATTTTTTATTGGCGAAGGCGGGTTCTACTTCTGGGAAGCGATCGCGCAGTTCCACCACCGCTGGGACGTAAATTTCTAGGTTTGCCGCCTGGGCTGCGGCCTTCGCCGCTTCGGCGGCACTATCGACGCCGCTGCACCCCACAACGAAGGTGGCAATCGCCCCAATCAGAACCATTAACCAAGCCCGAATTCTAGTCATAGCTCTCCCGCTGGCGTATTGATCTCTTTTATAAAAATTATCTAGGGCGTGTCATCAATTAATCTCCAGAAGCCTTGTGCAGTGGGGAGTACGCGCCCTTTGAAAACAAACAGAGCTAGGGGCTGAAACCCTTACGGCTCTTGACTTAGGGATTCAATTGATGACAGCCCCTAGTAAAGATTATCGGAGATCGGGCGAAGAAAAGGGGATTAATTAGTGAATTGATGACGAAAAAAGTTATGCCTATCAGGGGGAGCGCTACGGGGCACCGTTAACGGAGCAATTACGAGCTAACCGTGGTGGGTACAGCGCGTTCGTAGCAAGATTTTAGCCAGCGATCCAGGGCGGGGGGCTTGGCGGTGAAACGGACGGTGAAACCTGGGGGAGAATCGGTGCCATTACTGCTGCCCGTGGGGTTGACTAGGGTGCCGGCGGTGACTTTGCCGTAAATTTCGCGATCGCTATCGCTCCAATCATCCATCACCGCGTCGCTGCTGGCTTCCACTACCATTTTGATATTGCTGCGATCGCCTGGTAAGCGCACGCCGTTGGGGTTGTTGTCATCCACAACAGAGCCGGGCACTAGCTCAATTTCTGCCCCCTTGTCGGACAGGGCCATAATCTCCGCTTCGTAGTGGCGATCGCCCACGTGCTTACCGTCTAAAAGCTGATAGGTGAGCAAAATCGGCAGCGCTAAAGGAAGAAACTCCTCCTCTTCAGAAGCTAGGGATAAATTGTAGGGCGCACCACCGCCGCCAATGTCGTAAATGGTCATCGGCGTCTTCACCCTCTTGGGCTGCACCTGTGGGGTGCCGTGCACCTTGGATAAAGCTTCACCCCCCGCCATATTGAGGGTTTCTTCGGTAATTAAGATTTGACCACCAATGGTATAAGACTCCACGCGGTAGGTTAAATTCATCGCCGATCCCACCGCGCCGTATTTGGTGCGTTTTTGGGAGCCAATATTGCCCACCACCACTTCGCCGGTGTGGATACCAATGCCCATTTGTAGGGGCTGGTGCCCCATGGCAATCATTTTTTCGTTGACGGGCTTCATCGCTTGCTGCATGGCAATTCCGCAGGCGATCGCCCGCTTGGCATCGTCCTCTCGGGCAATGGGAGCCCCGAAAAACACCAAAATTCCGTCCCCCATAAATTCGTCAATGGTGCCGTTGTAGTCGGTGATGGCGTCGGCCATATGTTCTAGATACAGGTTCAGGATTTCGATAACTTTTTCGGGGGGGAGCCGCTCGGCGGTGGCGGTAAAGCCTCGCAGGTCCGAGGTCAAAATGGTGATGCGGCGGCGATCGCCCCCTAGACTCGTCCCCTCGGGATTTTCCAAAATGGTGGAGACCACCTCGGCGGTGAGATAACGTCCAAAGGTTTCCCGAATTTTGCTGGCGCTTCGGGCCAGGTACATGCCCACCCCGGCCGCTCCCAGAAAGTAGCCCACCACCGGCGCTTCCAAAGGAATCCACAGCCCGCTATTAAAAGCCACGATGGTAGTGCCAAACAGGGCTCCCAAACTGCCAATAAATCCAACGCCCCCTAGAACCAAAATCATTTGCTTATTATCGGGCAAGCGCAAAGTCCAGGTGAGGGTGGAGCTGACTAGAATCCAGAAAATAATCCACAAATGCTCTTGCCATTCCGCCAGGGAGCGGATCATGGTGCGATCGTTCAAGGCGGCGCTAATAAGCTGGCTGGTTAAGTGGGCGTGAATTTCCACCCCCGGCGTTTTTTTCGCCAGATCTAGCCAGCCGCCGCTGTAGGGGGTAAATAAAAAGTCCCCGCCACTTTCCGCCGTGCTGCCGATTAAGATAATGCGATCGCGAGCCCAATCGTTCGGCAGCGCCCCATTAAGCACATCGGCCATCGACACCTCTTCAAAGGGCTCGTCGGCGCCGCGATAATTAATCAGCACCTGAAACCCATCGTCTTCGGTGCGAATATACCCGCCGTCATTTTCCTGGAATGGCCAAAATTCAACCTCACCCAAACGCAGTCCCCAGGGATCGGTGGTTTCAATTACCTCCAAGTTGACACCCTCTTCGAGCAAATAGGAAAACGCTAAATTGGCTGCATAACTATAAACCTGCTCGCCGTTTACATCGTTAGCGTTAATAAATCCCCGCCGCACCTTGGTGTCGCCATCTTCCAGCAGGTCGTTCATGCCCACCTGCCCCTTTTCCTGGAGAATTGGCGGCGGCGCAACCCGTTCCCGTTCGTTTTCGCCAATAATTTTGGCAATGCCCACCACGTTATCCAAACGCTCAAACACTTTATCCAATCGCCCAGAATCCTCTCCTGTTTCTAAATTCTGGGTTCTAACGTCGCGATAAATATCCAAGCCGATCGCCCGAGGCCCCATAGCCGCCAGCTTTTCTAATAAATCTGCATACACATCGTCGGGAACAATGCTTTGCCCAATTTGCTGGAGGGTGCGATCGTCGACGCTAACAATGGCGATGCGATCGTCCTTTTCCTCCTCGGGACGCTGGCTCATCAGCCAATCGTAGGCTCCCCATTCCCCCCCCTGTAAAAAGCCAGAATGGTGCGCTGCCAACACCAGCCCAGTGGCAATGGGCGCAACCACCAAAATGCCTCGACAACTCCATAGCCAGCGCTGGATGGTTTTAGATAGGGTTTTCCGGCGGGACATAGACGGTTCCTGGGGATGGCTTAGGTCATAGCATGCGGTTATGGCTGATCGTAACCGTTGCATTATGGCGATCGCCAACCCTTACACCCCAGGGGCACCGAAATCAGCACAGGCGCAACAAATCCACGTTTGCGCCTAGGGCTCCATTTCCCCCCCTTAAGCGCCCCACTTAAATTACCGATCTAGATTGCCCGATCTAGATTGCCGGATCTAGATTGTCTGAATCTAAATACTGAGCTGGGTGATAGCAATTTTGCCGCTAAAGCACACGCCCACGTCGGTGCCGGGAGTAACGGGGCGATCGCGGTAAACGCTGCGGCCCACGTAATCCCCCACCGAATTTTGCACATACTCCAGGTGCATGGTGTCTTTCGATGGCTCGCAAAAAACCAGCTCCGGCAGGGGGCTATCGGGATCCAGGTGGGGATAATTGACGTTCCAAAAATGATATTTCGGCAGCGATCGCCCCATTAGCTCTTTCACCACCGCCGTTGTCCACCGTTCCACCGTGTCCCAATGGATGGGGCGACCGGCCACGTATTGGGAAAGGGCGATCGCCGATTTACCGTCAATAACCCCCTGACGCGCCCCGGCAACGGTACCCGACACAATCTGGTCAACACCCATATTGCCCCCAGCGTTAATCCCAGAAATAACCCAGTCCGTATGCGGCGCTAGGCGACGTAACCCGACGCGGGTGCAGGTGGCAGGGCATCCAAACACGGCGTGGGCACTGGTAGCAGGCTGGCGATCGCACGTTTCTACCCGAATCGGTTCTTCGTTAATGGCCCGATGCCCGCAGCCAGAATATTGCTCGTTGGGAGCCGCCCAGTGCAGCTCGTGGTCCCCCTCTAGGGCGTGGAGCGATCGCGCCAATGCCTGAATACCGGGTGCATCGATGCCGTCATCATTGGTCAATAAAAATCGAGTCATAGCTGGGGAAGATACACCGACGCAAGTACGCTAAAAAACTGAACTGCTCCACCCGCTACTTGTAACAGCTCAAGCCACTAATTTTCCTTAAGGACTTATTAACACCCCACTTTCATGCCCAGCGTTTCGCGTCCGTGTGACTAACGCACCGAATCAAAGACTTTAATTTCTGCGTGGTACGTTGGGTACACACTCTACAAAATCCCAGTGAAGCCCTATGTAGAGAAGCTTTACCGGGGTTTTAGGTCGCTTATTCTGTGGATCTGACGTCCTAGCTAGCAACGCTGAGCGATCGCATCGGCACCCCTTCATCCAGGGCATCCACATTCAGGCGATACCCCACATTACGTACCGTTTGAATCGTATGGGGCTGGCGCGGTTCCGCCTCAATTTTTTTCCGCAAAGATAGGATATGGGTATCCACCGTACGGGGATTATCGATACTGTCAGGCCAGGCGCGGTTTAAAATTTCTGAGCGACTTAGGGGCATTCCCCCCGACTGGGCCAGCGCATACAGCAAGCTAAACTCCTGGGGCGTCAGCTCAATGGACTCACTGCGCAGCCACACCCGCCGCTGAATTAAATCAATGCGCAAAATTCCGTAGTCCAAATAGGCCGGTGCCACCTGGTTTTTGCAGCGACGAATCAGCGCTTGTAGCCGCGCAAAGAGCACTCGCTCCCCAAAGGGCTTTGTTAAATAATCATCTGCTCCCGAGTCCAATCCCCGCACCACATCGGGCTCTTCGGCACGGGCAGACAGCATTAGCACCAATGCCGACTGGGTATGCTGAATCCATTGGCAAAATTCAAAGGCATTCCCCTCAGCGATATCAGCGTCTAAAATCACTACGCTCGGGCGCATTTGCGTCAGCATATCCCGGGCATGTTGCAAGGTTGACGCGGTGCAAACGTCGTAGTTGAGCTGTTGCAGACGCCAGCTTAGGTGCGATCGCAAATGGGGATTTCCTTCAATAATCTGAATGCTTACGGGTGCCACAATATTCTCCACCCCCAAGGGGGGTCAGCCAGAGAGGACGACTTAACGAAATACTAAACAAGCGACGGAGCTAGACCTGTCAAAAATTAAATATGCCAAACACAGAGCCCAAACTTTAGGCAAATTGCCCTACGGAAGTGGTGCAGGTGTCACAGACCTATCCAGTTATGCGTCTGCTCAGTTCAGGTCGGTCATCTTCGGATCGGCATATAGCCAGTTAGCTAATGTGCCCACCCCCTAATTAACGCGCGGCTGAATTCAACGACACAAAATTGGAGTTAGGCAATAAGCTACCAAGGGGCTTGTCAAGATTTTGTAACTCAAGTTACGCAACCTGATTTGATTCCTTAAATCCAATTGGTTTTCCTTAAGTCTCGTCCCATTTCAGGACATAGCTTTTGCCGAATGGGGCAGATCGCTCCCGGTCCCCTCTGGTCATCTTTGGTAACAACCAGTGGATAGGACCTAGAAGCAACGGCTATAGTTGGCAAAGCCTGACAAAAGCAACCGAGACAAGCCACAGGAAAGCTGGCGAAAGCGCCCGGCGAGACGGAAGCTTAAAGGATTTTCACCTAAAGGATATCTACACACCCCCATGGCCACCTATTTTGTTAATCCCGCCACCGGTAACGATGGGGCGGCGGGCAATCAGAGTGCTCCCTTAAAAACAATTGCCGCGGCTCTGGAAAAAACCCAGTCGGGCGATACGGTGCAGCTCGCAGCGGGGCAGTATACGGCGGACAGTGGTGAGGCGTTTCCGCTGACGGTGCCGGCGGGGGTGGCGATCGCCGGGAACGAAAGTGGCCGCGGACAGGGAGTGATCATCCAAGGCAGCGGACGGTTCCTTAGCCCCACCTTTGCGGGACAAAATGTCACCTTTGCGTTCACCAGCGATGCCCAGTTACGGGGGGTGACTGTGACCAACCTTGCCAGTCGAGGCACTGCCGTTTGGGTGGAGTCGGCGAGCCCAACCATTGCGGCTAGCACCTTTATTAATTCCAAGCGGGAAGGGGTGTTTCTTACCGGTCGTTCTGCGCCGGTGGTCGATGGCAATTTATTTGAAAAAAATGACGGCAACGGAATTTCCATTGCCAAAACCAGCCAGGGAGTTATTCGTAATAATATTTGTCGCAATACGGGCTTTGGTATCGCCGTCAGCGGGTCGGCAAAATCGCGCATTGAGGGGAATACCCTAATTGGCAACCGCAGCGGCATTGTGGTGTCGGATATGGCTCAGCCGGTGCTGCGTAGTAATGCTTTTGATGGCAACAGCGACGACGGTTTGACAATTATTTTGCAGGCTAATCCCGATGTGGGATCCGCGCAGGATCCGGGCAAAAACGTTTTTCGCAATAACGGCAAGTTCGATATTCAAAACGCCACGGCAAATACCATTAAAGCCGTGGGCAACCAAATTACAGTTAGCAAAACCAAGGGGCTGGTGGACACGTCGGGATCCTCTGCGCCCACGCCAGGACCCACGCCGACGCCGACTCCCACGCCAACTCCGACGCCAACCCCCACACCGGGACCTAGCCCCACACCGGTGGATGATGTGAAAGGAACCTGGGCGGAAGGGTTTATTACGCCGTTGCGCGATCGCAATATCATCGCTGGCTATCCCGACGGTTCATTCCGCCCCAACGAAGTTCTGAACCGGGCCCAGTATGCGGCGTTGGTGGCTCAGGCGTTTGATCGCCCGTTGGTGAAACCAGCACGGAGTTTTGTGGATGTGCCGCCGTCATTTTGGGGGGCAGCGGCGATCGCCAAAGCCAGCCGGATGGGATTTATTGCAGGTTTCCCCGACGGCACGTTCCGTCCGGGGCAAAATCTAACGCGGGTGCAGGCGCTGATTTCTTTGGCCAATGGTCTGGGGTTAAGTGCGGGCGATCCTCGCTTGCTAATGCTGTTTCGCGATCGCGCCCAGGTGCCCAGTTATGCCATTAACCCCATTGCCACCGCCACGGCGAACCGATTGGTGGTGAATTACCCACGCCCCAGCGATTTGCGTCCCCTATCACCGATGAATCGCGGAGAAGTGGCGGCGGCCCTTTACCAGGCTTTGGTGGGGTTGGGGGATGCGTCGGCGGTCACCTCCCAATACATTGTCGAGCCTGACGGTACGTTGCCCGCCTTTAGCGATATTTCAGGGCACTGGGCGGCGGAATTTATTTCTGCCCTGAAGGAGCAGGGGTTGATTAACGGCTTCCCCGATGGCTCGTTCCGTCCCAATGACTCTATTACCCGCGCCCAGTATGCGGCAATGTTGGCTCAGGTTTTGCAGCCGGGACCGGAGCGATCGCCCCGCACCTTTACCGATGTGTCCGCAGGGTTCTGGGGGGCCAGCTCCATCCAAACGGCCTACCGAGCAGGTTTTCTGTCCGGGGTTTCCGCCACCCAGTTTGGTCCTAACCAGCCGCTGCAAAAGACCCAGCTTTTGGTGTCCCTAGCTAGTGGTTTAGATTGGCCCGACGGCACCGCGTCAGACCTGGCGTTTTTGAGTGATGCGGCGGAAATTCCCAAGTGGGCAGTGCCGAAAATTGCCGCAGCAGTTAACAAAAAAACAATGGTGAACGCTCCTAACGCTAAGGTATTTGACCCGGATCGCCCGGCAACGCGAGCAGAGGTGGCCGCGTCCCTTTACCAAACCTTGCTCAGTTACGACAGTTCCCTGGCGGCGATTAACTCTGGGGCGATCGCC
This sequence comes from uncultured cyanobacterium, assembly GCA_937894105.1. Classification (GTDB taxonomy): domain Bacteria; phylum Cyanobacteriota; class Cyanobacteriia; order CACIAM-69d; family CACIAM-69d; genus CALGDE01. Next base: position 6,734 of record CALCTI010000680.1, on the reverse strand, counting down.
ACCGCCTAAATGCAAACTATGCTCCCACTTCCTCCCTTAAAAAGGGGGGACTGAGGGGGGATCTCGCCCTTTCTCCTTCAACCAAAGTCTTTTGACTCCCTTTATACCAATTCTTTTAAGTTGAGAGACATAGGAAGCCCAAGAAAGAAGGCTTAAAAGAGCATTTTATATCGCTTTGATTTAGAGAATTGGTATTAGAACTCCCCCCAGTCCTGGGTTAAGGGGGCTGTTGGTGGTTTATTTGTGATTTACTTTATTGCTGATAGTTTTATTGTTGAGGAGTATTGATTTCTTTCCAGTCAGACAGGGCCCGTTGGGACCACATCCAGTCATTGCCCAGGGAGTTTTCGGTGTAGTTGCTGCCATCGGCGGTGTTAACAATGTTGAGATGATATTGCACCTCAGGGCTGCTTGGGTTTCTGTCGTTGCGCCAGTTAAGTAGCGTCAGTCCCGCGTGGGCATTGAGGCGCGATCGCTCCTTCAGTTTTTCCGCCTCATTTTCCGCCTCTGTTCCCGGTGCAACCGGCGTCGGAAACTCTGCCGCCCTCTGCCCCGCCAGGTTTACTGCGTTGTCCCACTGAATTTCAGCATCTTCAAAATTCCCCGCCTCATAGTGGGCAAACCCTAGGGCTGCTTGGTAAACCACCGAGTCCCGATTTTTGATGACCGCTCGACTCCAAGCGCGAATGGCATCTTGAACGCTGCCATATTTTTCCTGCTGTCCAGTTTTTGCCCCCTGCCACGCCAGTCGTCCTCGCCAGAAAAACGCCTCGGCATCGTCCCAGTCTCTAGGGATTTCAGCTACGACCCCAGCCGCGCTCTCTAAATCATTGCGCCCGGGTCCCAAGAGTTCTCCAAGCTCCTCCCCCAGCTCCTGCAAAACCTCCTGGCGATCGCCCTGGGTCAGAGTCTGTGATGGGGGATTGGCAGGGGTAGGGGTACCCGGTGCAGTTGCGGGCTCTGGCTCCCCCGGATTCCAGAGCAGCCCTCCCGCTCCGAAGGAAGCAACCACCAGCCCGCCCACGATCCAAGGCACCGATCGCCGCCCTTTCGGTAAACGCCCTTGCCAGGCTCCTACGTCTGAGGATTCTTGGGAAGCGGGCGGGGCGATCGTCGGAGTTTTCAACCCCTTGGCGGCTTTGGCAGCGACTTTTTTAGAGTGTTTGCCAGGGCGCAAATTAAAAGGCGGCAGGTCAAGGGTGGCACCAGAGGCACTGGACTGGTCCGCAAGTTCAGGGGGCAAAGCACCTGGGCGACTATTCCCCGTGGGGTGCGCCACCGGTTCTGCCGCCATATCCCAATCAGCACTTAACTGCTCATCGTCATCGTCCTCGGGTAGGGGCACATTCCAAGAAAAATCACCGCCTGGATCCACCGCCGGTTTAAACAAATACCCGTCAAATTCTGGATGCAGGTACAAAATCGGTAGCGCCCAATAAAACCGACTAGACCCGTAGGCAGACACGAGCCCCTGGCGCACCCGGCTCAGGCTCAGATCCACCGCATAGTCTGGACGCAAATTGCGATAGAACAACTGCATTAACGTCACAGCCACCTCATCGGGAATGTTTTCGCTCATGGCCAACACCCCTGGCACCCCCCGTTCCACAAGCGCCGCCGCCAGGTTATCAATCACTGCCTTATCCTCCGCCAGTAGGGACGGAGCCCCCGCAGCGGTATAGCTCCCCTGACAAGAATTAAAAAACGCCAGCAGTACGCCGTTGTTAACTAACAGCCCCGCCAAATCCTGACCGCTCAACATTTCCGTAAGCCCAGTGCGGCTGCTGACCAAATGTAAATTACCGCCATCGGGACCAGAACTGCTGTGACCGGCGTAGTGAAAAATTTGATACTTCCCCTGTTCCAGGGCCTGGGTCAGCCGTCCTCGGTCCGGCTGTTCCAGCACATCGATCGTGATTTCCAAAGGCTGGTCCGAGTCCTGTAGCTTGGCTAGCTCGTCTTTTAATTTCTCCACTTCCTGGGACAATTCCAACCGATCGCGATCGTCCGGCTCCGACACCGCCATTAAAATCCGCAGCCGCTGGTGGAACCGAAGTTGGTCAATATTGTCCAGCGCTGATGACTGGTGCCCAAATTTCAGACGATACCTGGAAAAGGTGATTTCAGTACCCGTGGTTAAGGTGCGCCCGTCCCCCGACAGGGCTTCCCACGGCAAACGGGGTAGGCGATCACCCTTGAGCCCCAGGCGCAATTGCAACACCTGCTTTTGCCTTTGGGCCACCCCTTGGGCCACCAACCAACTATCGCGAATACTCTTCTGAAATACCTGGTCGAACAGCAAATTACCAAACGCCGACGGAGTCTGGGTCGCCTCATCCTGGGGATTTAGCATCGCCACCAACGGATCCCCCGACAGGAGCTGAGCCTGATCAATCCAATGATCCAGGAGCAACACACCCTCCTCCTGCACCAGAGGTGCAACGTTCGGTACAATCTCCGTGCGAAGTTAAAACTTTTCATTGGGGCGATCGCCCGCCCCCATCGGCGAAATCGATAATAAAAACTGCTCGATAGAATCGCCCATGAACCTAATCTCGACAGTAATAATCTCGACAGTAATTAGACAAACATAGCCGCAGCAAGGATTGATACAAGCGGTCTTCCCACCGTTGCCTATTCCATTGTGCCATTTTGTTTTTGCTCTCCCTTAAAGAACTCTCCAAGGGAGCCCACGTCCACTGTCGTCATATTGCGAAATATCCCCGGTTGCTCCCCGGTAGTAAGCCATCCGCTAAAATTCATAAGCGCAATAATTCGTAGACTTTTTGAGGAGAAAACCCAGACCATGATTGGCCCCCTAAAAAATCTACTCGGTGGCAAAAAAGAGGACGAAAAGCAGGGTAAATACTTTGTAGAATTCGACGACGCTGCCGCTGAATCTGCCAGCGGCACTGCCCCTGCCTCTACCGACAGCACCGAAGGGGAGGCTGATAAGAAGCCTGCACCCAAGACGGTGGAAAAAAAAGAACAGAAAAGCCCCAAGAAAAAAGCGGTAAAGGGTAAAGCTGACAAGCAATCGAAAAAAGCGGTAAAGGGTAAAGCTGACAAGCAATCGAAAGAAGAGGTCGAGCCTGCGGACAACGGTGGAGCGAAGCCCGAAATGCCCCCTGCTCCACCTCAGCCAGCAGCACTATTTTCTCCATACAACCGAATTCCGCGCTTTGACGGCAAGCGCCGTGGTCCGGGTCCCAGCCTCGATATGTTTAAGGAGATGGCCAAGGATATGGGGCGTTAAGTCCACTAAGCTAAAGGCGGAAAGCGGCGTTGCTATCCCATAATGTCGTTACCGCTAGCGTCGGCGAAGGCTGAGAGGTTTTGGTCGTCGCCGTTGTCAATGGTGGAGGTAGGGTTAGCTTCGCTAACGGGCGATCGCCCCTCACGGGTGATTTCACCAGAGAATTCGCTGTTGACTATTTCAGGACGGGCGATCGCCTCTCCCACCGTCACCCCCGCCAACGATCCCCCGTTCGCCCCATTGCCATTGGGCTGACTTTTTTCTTCCTCCGGACTTCGCTCAAGGGCAGCCCCCAAAAATCCCACAAATAAGGGGTGGGGCGTACTGGGGCGAGACTGGAACTCTGGATGAAACTGGGTTGCCAGGAAAAACGGGTGATTCGGCATTTCGATAATTTCCACCAGCCGCCCATCAAGAGAAGCACCACTCAGGCGATACCCCGTCTCCACCAGCTTGGTGCGATAGCTATTATTAAACTCATAGCGGTGGCGATGGCGCTCATATACCACCTCGCGACCATAGAGCCGATGGGCTAAAGACCCCTCCTCAATGCGACAGGGGTATAGCCCCAAACGCATGGTTCCTCCCAAATCCACCACATCTTCCTGTTCCGGCAACAGGGCAATAATAGGATTTTGGCAACCTGGGTCAAACTCAGCGCTATTGGCATTGTCCAACCCCGCCACATAGCGAGCCCATTCAATGCTGGCGCACTGCATCCCTAAACATAATCCCAAAAATGGAATTTGATTTTCCCGGGCATAGCGCACCGCCTGGATTTTGCCGTCCACGCCCCGAGTCCCAAAGCCCCCCGGCACCACAATTCCTGCCACATCGCTCAAATACCGCCCCGCCCCGTCTCGCTCAATATCCTCAGAGCTAATCCACCGCACCTTCAAATTACTTTCCGTTGCAATGGACGCATGGCGCAACGCCTCCACCACTGATAAATAGGCATCCGTTAGACTCACGTACTTACCCACGATCGCCACCTCCACCTCTCGCTTCGGGCGATACAGCCGTTCCACCAACCGCTGCCAGCCTTCCAAATTTGGCGTGCGTTGCTCCATCCCCAAAATTGACAAGGTTTGTTCCGCTAGTCCCTCCCGTTCCAGCATCAGCGGCACCTCATAAATGCTTTTAGCATCGCCGTTGGCAATCACTGACTGTTCCGGCACGTCGCAAAATTCCGAAAGCTTAGTGCGCTGCTGGGGGGGGAACGGTCGAGCACACCGACACACCAAAATATCTGGCTGAATACCAATGGACCGCAGCTCCTTAACCGAGTGCTGGGTGGGCTTGGTTTTCATTTCCCCCGCCGCCGAAATCCAAGGAATCAGGGTCACGTGCATATACAGCACATCTCCCCGGGCCACGTCCTTACGAAACTGGCGAATCGCTTCCAAGAACGGCAGCGATTCAATATCTCCCACGGTGCCGCCAATTTCCGCAATTACCACGTCCGAACCCGTATCTTTAGCCACTCGGTGAATGCGCGATCGAATTTCAGCGGTGACATGGGGGATCACCTGCACCGTGCCCCCTTGGTAGTCACCGCGCCGCTCCTTGTTAATCACCGCCTGGTAAATAAGCCCCGTGGTCACGCTATTCAGACGGGACATGTCGGTGTCTGTAAAGCGTTCGTAGTGTCCCAGATCCAGGTCCGTTTCAGCCCCATCGCCGGTCACAAATACTTCCCCGTGCTGAAACGGGCTCATGGTGCCGGGATCAACGTTGATGTAGGGGTCCAGTTTCAAGATGGAAACAGAATAGTCGCGCGACTTGAGCAAACGCCCTAGGCTGGCCGCCACAATGCCTTTACCAATGCTAGATACAACGCCGCCGGTTACAAAGATAAATTTGGTCATTGTTGCTTTTGGGTGTTGCTTTTGGGTAATGTGCTGCTCCTGGGGGCAGGAGGGTTATACCAATTCTTTTAAGTTGAGAGACATAGGAGGCCCAAGAAAGAAGGCTTAAAAGGGCATTTTATATGGCTTTGATTTAGAGAATTGGTATTACGGACGTTGGTCTCAGTTGGGTTGAGTTAAGGCGATCGCCCCTATCGCCGCCAATTGTGCCATGGAATTTCTGTACCCTTTCTAAAGGGATTGATTTAAGGAGCTGATTTAAGGAAATTAATACTAACTTTGCGTCCCTCACCCTAAACTTTCAAGCGTCGGGTTCACAGGCTCAGGAACTTATGGAAAAACTAATGCAAGCAATAAACGTTTTAATATTTATTGCTTTAAGCACATTTATTGGCGTCAATCTAGTGCGCCTCGGGCTATTTTTCTGGCATCAACTCATTTAGTGCGGAGAGCTGTGCTCTGTGGAAGAAAAGTGATGGATTCAGTGTAAGTGCCTTGGGGATTGTCACCAAGACCATTTAAACTCTGTGTCTAGTCTTAATCACCAGTAAAGCCGCTAGCTAAGCCCCTTTGAAGGCGCTTTGTGAAGGTTTTTATGAAAATAAAATCTTTTGATTCTTTGGATCACGATGGGATCATACGCGTGGCTTTAAGGGCTTGGGCACCGGTGTTTCAGACAATGGAACCGGCCATGAATCCTGATGTGTATCAGGTGTTTTATGGCGATCGCTGGCAGGCGACTCAACAGCAAGCGGTGGATCAAGTTTGCGCCGATGTTGACAATCCCACATGGGTTGCCATCCTATCCGGTGAAATTGTCGGTTTTATTGCCATAAAACTCCACCATGAAGGCCGAATGGGCGAAATTTATATGGTTGCAATGGTTGCAGTAGATCCCGATTTTCAAGGGCAAGGAGTCGGCGGCGCGTTAATTCAGTTGCTCTAGAGCAACTGAAAGAGGCGGGGATGGGGGTCGCCATGGTGTAAACCGGCGGCGTCCGGGACACGTTCCAGCTCGTCACACCTACGAGAAAGCCGGCTTCGAGCTGTGGCCGTGGTCCGGTTTTCAAAAAGTCATGAGAGGGCGCTGAACAACCACCCAGGGGACACTCAAGGATGTCCTACGATTTCCCAAAAAACGGGCGAGGTGGGACTCGAACCCACGACAAACGGATTAGAAGTCCGCTACTCTATCCAGCTGAGTTACACGCCCAAAAAGCAGCAGGGCCAAAATCCCCTGAGGCTTGTGTCCTTTAATAATATTTCTCTAGCAATATTTCTCCAATAAAATTCTCGTGGATTTCTGCAAATGTAACCCCTTGCCTCAATGGTGGATCCTGGAAGGCTGATATAAACGGCAGATTTTTAAGACCTGAGCTCGACGTAAAGCCGTGCTTTTAATCAGCTTAATCAGCGTTCTCAACATTCAGGCTCGCTGGCAAACTCCAGTAACGACGAAAGAAAGAGCAGTGCTTCCTCCTCAATGCTTCCTGTTTAAGGGGAAGCCAGATTTAGGTTGCGTTCTTGACCTCAAACTCAGGTTGTTAAGGCGCTTTTTTAAGGTAAGTTTTTGGGGCGATCGCTAGGGGCTGTCATCAATTGAATCCCTA
>CALCTI010000679.1 GCA_937894105.1 uncultured cyanobacterium | reverse complement strand
CAGCGGCAAAATTGGCGTTGTGGTTGTGGGCAGCGCCGAGGATGATACAACTCTCAAGAATGTTTCCATGCACGTGGCGGCATCTAGTCCTGAGTTCTTAAACCCCGAGGATGTGTCCGAGGAAGTGGTTGCAAAGGAAAAGCAAATCCAGATCGACATCGCGGTGCAGTCGGGTAAACCTCCCGAAATCGCTGAGAAAATGGTGACCGGTCGGATGAAGAAGTTTACCGGTGAAATTTCCTTAACTGGCCAACCTTTTGTGATGAATCCTTCTCAGTCTGTGGGCGAAATGCTGAAGGAAAAAGGCGCAACCGTAACCGAGTTTGTTCGCTTCGGTGTGGGCGACGGCATTGAAAAGGAAGAAAGCGATTTTGCCGCTGAGGTTGCCGCTGCCACCAAAGGCTAGGGCGTGTCATCAATTAAGATCCAGAAGCTTTGTGCAGTGGGGAGTTCACGCCCTTTCAAAACAAAAAAGACTAGGGGCTGAAACCGTTACAGCGAGAGGCTTTGAAGTTTAAATGATGACAGCCCCTAGTTTCTAGGGTTTTCCTTCCACATTCGTCAGTCAAAAACCGGCATCGGAGCAGTTGTAAGTCTCCGATGCCGGTTTACTATTGATCGCCTTACTTTTTACCCATGTCCCCAGCAACGGATCACCCTATTCATCAGCAAATCCAAGATCGTCTTGCTCCGTTTAAGCCATCGGGAGTTTACCTGGGTTTGGATCGGATGAAGCGGCTACTGGCGGCGTTAGATAATCCTCAAAATAAAATGCCGATGGTGCATATTGCAGGCACCAACGGCAAAGGATCGGTATGTGCATACTTGACCTCAGTGCTGACTGAGGCAGGCTATCGAGTAGGTTGCTACACGTCGCCCCATTTAGTCCACTGGACAGAGCGGGTGCAGGTTGGGCGAGCGCCCATAACCTCACAACGCTTACTAACGGCGATCGATACCGTCCTCGAGGCGGCCAAAACTTTACCCCCAGACTGCGGCGATCCCACTGCCGGCGTTCCCACGTTGTACGAAATTATGACGGCGGCAGCCTGGTGGCATTTTGCGACGACGAGCTTAGATATTGCGGTAATGGAAGTGGGTTTAGGAGGACGGCTCGATGCCACCAATGTATGCGATCGCCCCCTAGCCACGGCGGTGGTTTCCATCAGCCTGGATCATCAGCAGGCCTTGGGGGACACCCTGGGCAAAATCGCTGGGGAAAAAGCAGGTATTTTTAAGCAAAATTGCCCCGCTGTGGTGGGACCGCTGCCCCAGGAAGCTCTGGCAGTGACTCGGGCGATCGCCCAAAACATTCAAGCACCCCTAACGGAAATCCCCCCCGCTAAACCCGTCAATAAAAACGGACAGCCCCACGCTAAATCCCAGGGCATTACCTATCCACTGGCGCTGGCGGGGGAGTTTCAGTGGGCAAACTCAGCCGTGGCGATCGCCCTTCTCCACTGTCTTCGAGATCAGGGATGGGAAATTTCTGACGACGCCATAATAACCGGCATGGGCAAAGCTCAGTGGGCAGGGCGCTTGCAGTGGAGCCATTGGAAAAATCAACCCCTGTTAATAGACGGGGCCCACAATCCCGCTGCTGCCCAATGCCTTCGCCAATATGCGGACAACACTCTGCGCAAAAATAGTGGCGTTACTTGGGTGGTAGGGATCCTAGCGACCAAAGATTATCGTCAGGTGCTACGGACAATTTTGCAGCCGGGCGATCGCCTCCTCACCGTTCCCGTTCCCAGCCATGCAGGGGTTGATCCCCGTGAACTATGCGAGCGAGTCAACAGCTTATGCCCCTACCTGGATGAATCTCGAAGTTTTGAGCACCTTCCTGAAGCGTTGGACCATGGGTTTCACAGGGATTTTTCCAATGGTGGCGATCGCCCGGTCATCCTCTGTGGCTCTCTCTATTTATTAGGGCACTTTTTGGAGCTATCCCAGTAGCACCCCATCAAACTTTCTTGCTATTCGGCATCTTCTTGATTGGACGGATGGAAGTACTCGTAAATTTGCTGCGCCATTTTGGGACCAATGCCATCCACCTCGCAAAGCTGCTTTGGCTTGGCCTCGCGAATATAGTCAACCGATCGAAAATGGGCGAGTAAATCCTTTTGGCGACGATGCCCCAAGCCGGGAATGGCATCTAAATGCGATCGCCGCATCCGTTCCGTGCGCTTTTGGCGATGGAAACTAACGGCAAATCGGTGGGCTTCATCTCGCAACCGCCGCAAAAGCTGCACCCCTGGCTGGTCACGCTCCGTCTTGAGAGATTTTGACTCGCCGGGCAGAAAAATCTCCTCCTCCCGCTTCGCCAAACTAATCACCCGCAAATCATCGGCAATTTCCATCTGCCTCAGCACCGTCATCACCGCCGATAACTGCCCTTTACCCCCATCAATCACCACCAAATCAGGCCAATCCTGCCCCGCCGCTCCGGATTTTCTTCCCCCTCGTCGTCCTCCCGCCCCATCGCCCCCGTGCAGCACATCCATGGCCACATTCGCTACCGGCCGCAGCTGCCCCGACTTAAACCGCCGCTGGATCACCTCCGCCATACTGGCAAAATCATCCGAATGCCCCGCCGTCACCTTAGGATTTCGAATCTTATACCGGCGATAGTGCTGCTTAGCGGGCACCCCATCCACAAACACCACCCGCGACGCCACCGCATCGGATCCCTGAATATGGGAAATGTCATAGCATTCAATCCATCGGGGCTGGTCCGGCAGGTCCAATATTTCGGTCAAATCTTGCAGGGCCGAGCGATCGCGATCCGCCAACCGCTGTAACCGCTTTAGCTCAAACTCCGCATTGCGCTCCACCATCTGCACAAACTCCGCCTTAGTCTGGCGCTGGGGTACCACCACTGACACTTTTCGACCCCGCCGCCGACTCAACCAATCCTGAAGCCACTCCTGGTCAGGCAAAGGATACTGCACCACAATTTCCGCTGGAATCTCCACCGAATCTACCGTGGAATAATGCTCCTCCACCGCCCGCTGAATCACAGATCCCAACAGGGTTTCGTCCACCGGAACGGTTGCAACGGTTGCACCCTCTTGGGAATTGGTAACCGCTTCTGATTCAGTGGATTTTTCATCTGTGGAATCTTCAACGGAATAAGTTCCCTCACCAGACTCCCGAACCCGACTTTTTGCCTTACCCACCCTATAGGTCGACAACTGGGCCGGAACGATCATATTCGCCTCTTTCGGCCCCGTCTTATAAATACCCTCGTCTTCCCTGTCGTACCCCGCCCCCCCCACCAAAAGCGCCGCCCCCAAAAAAGGGTAACCAGACATAGGCAAATTTTTTACCATAACCCCCGGCAAAATGGCAACACAAACCCACCCGCCCCACAACCCCCCCC
>CALCTI010000678.1 GCA_937894105.1 uncultured cyanobacterium | reverse complement strand
CCTCAATTGTCTTTCCCCATCCGAATCTTTTGTAACCATCGTAGACAATTGCTCAACTGTGACTGAGCGAATGTGACTAGACGAATGCGCATGGAGCTTTTCCCTAGGGAGAGCGATCGCTGCTAGGATCCCAACCATTCCTTTTAACCCCCTGGACGGTTGAATTATGCAAACGGCTTACTTGATGTTGGCGACTTCAGTGACCTTGGGGGCGGTGGGACAGGTGTTGCTGAAGTGGGGAGCATCTAAACCGGCAGCATCGTTTATTGCCCAGTTTCTAGATCCCATTGTGATTAGTGGGTTGGGGGTTTATTTTGTGGCGGCGATTTTTTACACGACGGCTTTGAAAGATTTGCCCCTGTCGGTGGCTTTTCCTAGCGTTTCGGCGAGTTATGCGATCGTGGCGCTGCTGGCGTTTTTTATTTGGAAGGAGCCCTTTGGGGCAAAGCAAGTTGCGGCGTTTATTTTGATTTTGGCTGGGGTTTATCTACTAAATAAGCCCGATTGAAGAAGCCTGATTGAAGAAGCCTGATTGAAGAAGTCTGATTAAGAGAGATTTTTAGGGACTAATAGGAGTACACAGCTCGATAAGAATGCCGGCTGGGCAGCGCACATAGGAGACGGTTTGTCCCCAGGGTTTTTGCTGGGGCGGGGCGATTTCTGTGGCACCAGTGGCGATCGCCTTTTTATGACCCTGGTCCACATCGTCAGTGACCAAGGCTATTTCAAATCCCAAAGGCTGCTTAGAGCAATGGGCTTCGATGTAACCATTGGGAAAGTTCATTTGTCCCAGCTCGTGGGACGCAAACCCTAGCGTGGTTTCCCCCGTTTCTAACTCTCCGTAAGTGCCAGACTCGTGCAAAAAACGCCGAGTCAGTCCAAATGCCGTTTCAAAAAATGCTAGTGATTCTGACACATTGGGGACGTAGGCGATCGCGTATCCCAGTTTCATAGCTATGCCCAGCGCTGTTAGTTGTCTTTATCCCTTACCTTCACCGACCGCTTTTACCGGCCGCCTTTAACCTAGCCTAGAGCAAAGCCTCGGCAATCCCTACATAATGGGGCGATCGCCCGGCCGACCCCAGCGCTACACTAAAAGTTAAATACGATTACAAACTCATTAGCGAGGGCTAAACACGCCCCTTTTGCCATGTCTACCCTTCCCCTGACGAGCGAAAACGTTGAAAACGTACTGGAAGAACTGCGCCCCTACCTAATGGCGGACGGCGGCAACGTCAGCCTAGTGGAAATCGATGGTCCCATTGTTAAGCTGCGCCTGGAAGGTGCCTGCGGCTCTTGCCCCAGCTCCACCATGACCCTGAAAATGGGTATCGAGCGCCGTCTCAAAGAATTTATTCCCGAAGTGGCCGAAGTGGATCAAGTTGTATAGTCTCGCCACATCCGCGCGCCGAGATACGTAAGCTGGATCAAAAGGGGTGCTGCTTTGAG
>CALCTI010000677.1 GCA_937894105.1 uncultured cyanobacterium | reverse complement strand
TCGAGGGCGCGAATTTAGTATGAAAGACGCCTATTCTTTCCTCTCTGATGAGGAAAGTTTAGCGGCTACTTACAATGATATAGATGAAGCCTATCGAAAAATTTTGACCCGCTGTGGTTTGAAATTCCGACCGGTACAGGCAGATTCTGGGGCGATCGGCGGCAGCGCGTCTCAAGAATTTATGATTTTGGCGGACACGGGCGAAGACGAGATTCTCTACACCGAAGATGGGCAGTACGCCGCCAATATTGAAAAGGCAGTGTCAATGCCGCCCGATGCGATCTCCTCTAATTTCGAAGCGTTCATAGCAACAGAAACCCCCGCCAGGACCACCATCGCGACTCTTTGCAAAACCTTGCAATGTGACCCCACCCAAACGGTTAAAAACGTTCTCTACGAATGCGTTTTTGATACGGGTTTATTGCTGCCTGTTTTAGTGTCAATTCGCGGCGACCAAGATGTTAACGATATCAAGATTTTCAACGAGCTAACTCGGCGAGCAACGGATTACGATGCCACTAAAGTTTTGTCCTTAGAAGTGCCCGATGTGAAGCGTTTAAAAAAGTGGACAACCCAACCTGTTCCCCTGGGTTATATCGGTCCTGATTTGAGTGATGATTGCCTTAAAAAAGGGGACGATATTGCACCGAAGTTTTTACGATTAGTGGACCCGACGGCAGCGGAATTAAAGGGATTTGTAACTGGGCAAAACCAGGTAGATTTCCACGTGGTCGGCGCTAATTGGGATGATCAATATCCGTTGCCCGATGCGGTGGATTTGCGGGAGGCTCAGGCGGGCGATCGCTCCATCCACAACCCCGACCAAACCCTGAAAACAGCGCGCGGCATTGAAGCGGGACATATTTTTCAGCTGGGTTTGAAATATTCCCAGACGATGGAAGCCAAATTTATGGATGAAAACGGTAAGCCCCAGCCCTTGTGGATGGGCTGCTACGGCATTGGGGTGTCACGCATTGCCCAGGCGGCGGTGGAACAATGTCACGACGATCGCGGCATTGTGTGGCCCAAAGAAATCGCACCGTACCACGTCATCATTACCGTGCCCAATGTGAAAGCGGACGACCAAATAGAAGTGGCTAACAAACTTTATGAAGACCTAACGGCGGCGGGCATTGAAACTCTGTTGGACGATCGCCCGGAGCGAGCTGGTGTGAAATTCAAAGATGCAGAATTAATCGGAATTCCCTATCGCGTGGTCACCGGACGATCCATTGCCGATGGAGAAGTGGAATTAGTGAGTCGGGCGACTGGGGAGGCAATTAATGTGGCCATTGATGCGGTTGTGGAGCA
>CALCTI010000676.1 GCA_937894105.1 uncultured cyanobacterium | reverse complement strand
AGCAGAAGTTGAGTCTTCAGCAGGTCTACGCTATCTACGGACTTAACGCGATCGCCATCCTTATACGCCAACCGCTGTACCGCCCGCAAGCTAATCGCCCGCTCCGCCTCATCACTGGCTTCTTGACTGGGAACCTCGGGCTCATCAGATACCTGGAACTCAGACACCGACCGTAGCAACAGGGCCGACCCCTCAGGGGTTTCAATATATTCCACCTGAGTCAGCCCCTCAGCGCTCAGATCCGCCATAATCTCTTCGCCCGCATTAAAGAGGCGTCCGTCCACCGTGGCAATAATATCTGGATCATCAATCATCCGCAGATCGCCAGGCTTAATGGTAATCTCCCGCAAAATGTCATTCTTTTGAACAACCTCTACCACCCCGGACGTTTGGCAGAAAATATCTTTGACAATTTCGGTACCCGCTTCCACAAACTGACCGTCTTCCACCATCAGCAAGGAGATATCCTTATTCACCTCGTGGGTCTCCTCGGGAATCCACAGCAGCGTTCCCCCTTGAATCACCTCAAAGCCTTGCTTACCCTTACCGCTACGCTTTGCCACCTCAACGCCGGAATAACGTAGAATCCCCCCTGTTTGGGTGCGATAGCGATCGTCCACCAGTTCAGCCACCACCTGGTTATGCTGCACTTTGGTGCCCGGAGCGGCAATCAACGAAAACAGCTGATCTTGCGCCCCTTCAATTAAGTAATGGTTACGCCCTTGGCTACTTTCAACCCGTACCCGTGCGTCGTTCAACATGACAGACGCTGTGATAATTTCGATTTCCCGGCTGTTGCTCTTCTTCTCCGCCTCTTCGTCTTCAGGAGCCAAGCGAACAATACCGCCGTGCTCCGTTATCAGGCGAGTTTCCGCCAAAACGCTACCGGTCTCAACGTTATCCCCATTGCCCACGGAGGGTTCCGCTCCCGGCAGCAGATTGTAAACCTCCCCCGACAGCACCCATACTAATCCACCCCGCTGGGCGATACGGGTTGTATTGCCTTGACGGTCCTTTTTCTCCTCAGGAATAATGCCGTCAAACATCACCTCCCCAGCCACGTCAGCGGCCACATCCTTAGCCGCTTTCTCCGTAGACTTCTTCGTCCGCCCTGAAATTGGCACCTCCGATAGGATTTGCCCTTCGTAGACCGGGTCACTATCACGGGCAATTAAAATTGCGCCCTTATTCACCTCAAATTGGAATTTCTTACTGCTAGCGTCAGCTTCAATGGTGATTTTCGCCGGCGCTTCCATCACGTAAGCATCTTCCCCGTGGCGGGTGCGGAAGGGGCGACCTTTAAATTTCTTCGGATGACGCACGGTGCCATTAAAAGGAGCCCGTACCTGGTCGGCCACTTCCCCTGTGAACACTCCCCCCGTGTGGAAAGTACGCATGGTTAGCTGGGTTCCCGGCTCACCAATGGACTGGGCGGCAATAATACCGACCGCTTCTCCCAGGTCCACCATCTGCCCGTGGGCCAAGCTCCAGCCATAACATTGGCGGCACACGGACCGCGCCGCTTCACAGGTTAGGGGCGATCGCAGGAACACCTCCTTAACCTTTGTCTCACCAATCATCTTTGTCAGGTCTCCAGAGAACGCCTGGTTACGTTCCATCAGCACCTCACCGGTTTCAGGGTGTAACACATCCTGTGCTAACACCCGACCCAAAAGGCGATTTTCCAGGGGAATCAAAATCCGCTCCCCATCCGTCATAGGGCGCACCGTAATGCCCCGTTCAGTGCCACAGTCGTGCTCACGAATAATAGTGTCCTGGGAAACGTCCACCAAACGACGGGTCAAATACCCCGAGTCTGCCGTTCGCAACGCCGTATCTACCAGCCCTTTACGAGCACCATAGGAGGAAATAATATACTCTGTTACCGTCAATCCCTCTCGGAAATTGGTCTTGATGGGCAGGTCAATAATTTGCCCCTGGGGATCCGCCATTAATCCCCGCATCCCCACCAGTTGACGCACCTGGGATAAATTACCTCGCGCTCCGGAAAACGCCATCATATAAACAGAGTTCAGGGGATTATTCGCTTCAAAGTTACGCACCACCTCCTGCTTTAGCTCTTCACTGGTGCCGTTCCAAGTGTCGATAACCTTTTGGAAACGCTCTACTTCGGTAATTTCTCCCCGCTCATAGCGGCTTTCGGTACGGCGAATTTCCTCTTCTGCCGCCTCTAGTAGCTTGCGCTTAACCGCCGGGATTTGCAGGTCGTCTACGCTGATGGAAACCCCCGCGCGGGTGGCAAACTTAAAGCCCAAATCCTTTAAAGCATCGGCCACGTGGGCAGTGCGGGCCGTTCCATGATTTGTAAAGGACCAGGCAACCAGCTTACGGAGTTGCCCTTTGTTAACGATACGATTGTAAAAAACGGGTTTTGCCGGAGTTTGGTCAGCCATAATGCCTCAGACGGTGTAGCGCTACGTGTTCTAGTGGGCGGAGTTAATCTTCGCAGGGGGAGAAGCTGCCCTTGCCCCTTTCCCTTAAGCCGTTTTTGTGGGTTGCGCTATTGAACGATCGCCTCCTGAATTTGATGATTGAAAATAATCCGCCCTGGCGTCGTCCGAATATACTGAGAAATCACCTCACCAGCCCCATTTTCCCTCACCATCCTTAGGGGATTGTTGGTCTTAGCCCCAAAATACAACCGGGTCACCTCCCCGTCGCCAACGTCAGCATCCTCTAAGGCGATCGCCTGACGAATCACAACCGCCTCCGCCGTCACCCGCAACACCTGTCCCGACACCTCAGTGGTCACCGATTCCGCCAGAGAAGCCCCAGCCATCAGCACATCCCCCGCATAAACCGTCGGTGATGCCCCCTTCAAAGGCACCTCAACCGTCTCTTCCGTAATGACCAACGGCTCTGCCTCTGACTCATTAGCATCAACCTCACCCTCATAGCGAAGCCAAACATAAGTGTGCAAATTCACCAGCCCCTGGTCATACGCTGTCATGGCATCCTCCATATTGCCAAAATAGCGACGCACATCAGACCGCTGAGTCGGATTCTCCGCCGTCAAGTAATAACACCCCAGCACCATATCCTGACTCGGTGTCACCACCGGTGACCCCGTCGCCGGCGACAAAATATTATTAGATGCCAACATTAGCAGCCGTGCTTCCGCCTGAGCTTCCAAAGACAACGGCACATGCACCGCCATTTGGTCCCCATCAAAGTCAGCATTAAATGCCGGACACACCAGTGGGTGAAGCTGAATCGCACGACCATCCACCAAAATGGGCTCAAAAGCCTGAATTCCCAATCGGTGCAGCGTCGGAGCTCGGTTCAACATCACCGGATGCCCCTCAATCACCTCCTCCAACACATCCCACACCTGGGGATCATTGCGCTGAATCATTTTCTTCGCCGCTTTGATGTTATTCACCAGCCCCTGTTTAATCAGTCGGTGAATAACAAAAGGCTGAAACAGCTCGATCGCCATCTCCCGAGGCAACCCACACTGGTGAATCTTCAAACTCGGACCCACCACAATCACAGATCGCCCTGAATAATCCACCCTCTTACCCAGCAAATTCAGCCTGAAGCGCCCCAGCTTACCCTCGATAATGTCCGACAACGACTTAAGGTTGCGATTATTAGCACCCACAACCGTCCGCCCTCGACGACCATTATCAATCAGCGCATCCACCGCCTCCTGCAGCATCCGCTTCTCATTCCGCACAATAATCTCCGGAGCCAAAATCTCCTGGAGCCTTGCCAAACGGTTATTTCGGTTAATTACTCGCCGGTACAAATCATTCAGATCAGAAGTCGCAAACCGTCCCCCGTCGAGCTGAACCATCGGCCGCAAATCCGGCGGAATCACCGGAATCACATTTAGCACCATCCAATCGGGCTGGGACTGGGTAGCAATAAAATTATCAATTACCCGCAAGCGCTTAATCAACTTGGCCCGCTTTTGCCCCTTCGCCGCCGCAATTTCCTCCCGCAGCCTTTCCGCCGTCTCCTCTAAAGGAATATCCTCTAGCAAACGCTGAATGGCCTCAGCCCCGATCCCCACCTCAATATCTTCAAGGGTGGAATCCTCCTCATACATTTGGTCCTCAATTTCAATCCACTGATCCTCGCTCAGCAACTGCTTATAGCTCAGATTGTCAGCATTACCGGGGTCCAAAACCACGTAGGCATTGAAATACACCACCTGCTCCACATCCCGCAGGGGCATATCCAACAAAATTGCCATATAGCTGGGAATCCCTTTCAGATACCACACATGGGTTACCGGAGCCGCTAGCTTGATATATCCCATACGGTGGCGACGTACCCGCGACTCCGTCACCTCAACACCACATCGCTCACACACAATGCCCCGGTGGCGCACCCGCTTATATTTGCCACAATGACATTCCCAATCTTTCGCCGGCCCAAAAATCTTCTCACAGAACAAACCATCCATTTCCGGCTTCAGCGTCCGATAATTAATGGTTTCTGGCTTTGTCACCTCTCCAACCACTTGCCCATTAGGCAACGTACGCTCTCCCCACTGGCGAATACGCTCTGGGGAAGCCAAACCGATCTTTACGTAGTCAAACCGCTGCTTAAGCTTAGACATTACTTATGGGGGAATTGGGGTGACACTGCAAAAAAACGAGCACAGGCACAATCAAGAACATTGCGCGAGAACATTACATGGGAAATCCCCGAGGCGGAATTTCCCTAACACTTATCTAAACGCCCACTTGTCCCTGGGACTCTTCAGGCACTGGCGGCGGTGTGGTTCCACCCTCGGCAAAAGCCTCATAGGTGGGACGGCTAGGGGCACGACGATTACTCAGGTCTGCCATTAGGTCAACCTCAATCTCACGACTGCTGCCATCTTCTTGAATATCGCTCTTGTGAACCGCAATATCCAAGCACAAGGACTGAAGCTCCCGCATCAGCACCTTGAACGATTCCGGTGTCCCCGGTCGAGGAATAGTCTTACCCTTAACGATCGCATTCAACGCCTCATTACGCCCTTGCATATCGTCAGACTTAACCGTCAACAGCTCCTGCAAAATATAAGCTGCGCCAAAGGCCTCTAGCGCCCAAACCTCCATTTCACCAAAGCGCTGTCCCCCCTGCTGAGCCTTACCGCCCAAGGGCTGCTGAGTTACCAGCGAGTACGGACCCGTTGATCGCGCGTGAATCTTATCGTCCACCAGGTGAACCAGCTTCAGCATGTAGGCTTTACCCACCGTCACCGCCCGGTCAAAAGGCTCACCAGTACGACCGTCATACACCTGAATCTTGCCCGCATTATCCGGGTCAAATAGCCAATCAATACCAGTCTCGTCGCGACTTTCCTGAAGCTTGCCGTGAACGGTACGTCGAGACGCCTCCGCCCCGTACATCTCGTCAAAGGGCGTCACCTTAAAGCGCATCCCCAAACAATCCCCAGCCCAGCCCAGCAAGCACTCAAAAATCTGGCCCACGTTCATACGGGACGGTACACCCAAAGGATTCAATACCACATCCACCGGAGACCCGTCAGGCAAGTAGGGCATATCCTCAACGGGCAGAATCCGGGAAATAATCCCCTTATTGCCGTGACGACCCGCCATCTTGTCGCCCACCTGAATCTTCCGCTTTTGGGCCACATAAACCCGCACTACCATATTGGCTCCCGGCGGCAGTTCATCTCCCTGCTCCCGAGTAAACACGCGTACATCCACCACGCGCCCCTTTTCTCCGTTAGGCACTCGCAGGGAGTTGTCCCGCACGTCCCGCGCCTTCTCACCGAAAATCGCCCGCAGCAGTTTTTCCTCCGGCGGCTGGTCGGACTCCCCCTTAGGAGTCACTTTACCCACCAAAATATCGCTGGACTCAACCCAAGCACCAATGCGGATAATGCCGTTCTCATCCAGCTGACGCAGGGTATCCTCGCCCACGTTAGGAATTTCCCGAGTAATTTCCTCCGGTCCCAGCTTCGTTTGGCGAGCTTCAATTTCGTACTTTTCAATGTGAATCGACGTGTAAACGTCCTCGCACACCAAACGCTCGCTAATTAAAATCGCATCTTCGTAGTTGTAGCCTTCCCAGGGCATATAGGCGACCGTAACGTTTTGCCCTAAAGCCAGCTCACCCCCTTCAGTGGCTGAGCCGTCCGCCAGCACCTGTCCCGCTTTCACCCGCTCGTTGTAATACACCAGAGGACGCTGATTCAAACAGGTGTCCTGGTTAGATCGCTGGTACTTTTGCAGCACATACTCGTGGTTATTGCCGTCGGGGTCGGTAATAACCACTTTGTCCGCTGACACATGGCTAACCACGCCGTCCGTTTGGGACACCGCCACCATGCCCGAATCACGAGCTGCCTGGGCTTCTAATCCGGTACCCACCAAGGGACGTTCTGGGCGCAACAGGGGCACCGCCTGGCGCTGCATGTTGGATCCCATTAGAGCTCGGTTGGCATCGTCGTGCTCTAGGAATGGAATCAGCGATGTTGCCACCGAAATAATCTGTACTGGCGACACAGCCACGTAGTCCACCTGATCTGGCGTGGTGGTGGTAAATTCCTGGCGATAGCGCACCGGCACCGTCTCGCCCATAATGTAGCCGTCGCCGTCTAGGGGAATGTCCCCCGGAGCGACCCGCAAATCGTCCTCCTCATCTGCCGTCATATAAATCGGCGGCTTATCTTTCAAGACCTTGCCGTTTTCCACGGGATAGGACGGTGTGGCAATAAAACCGTAGGGGGTAACGCGGGCATGGGTTGCCAAGGAACCAATCAAACCGGCGTTAGGACCTTCAGGGGTTTCGATGGGGCAAATTCGACCGTAGTGGCTCGGGTGAATATCCCGCACCGCAAAGCCTGCCCGCTCACGGGTTAGACCGCCAGGACCCAGAGCGCTAAGGCGACGCTTGTGAGTTAGCTCCGCCAGGGGATTGGTCTGGTCCATAAACTGGGAGAGCTGGGACGACCCGAAGAATTCCTTGATGGCAGCCACCAACGGCTTAGGGTTGACCAGGGACGCGGGGGTCAGGGTGTCCGAATCAGACACGGTCATCCGCTCCCGGATAATGCGCTCCAGACGGTTCAAGCCTACGCGTACCTGGTTTTGCAACAGCTCGCCCACAGAGCGAACCCGACGGTTACCCAAGTGATCAATATCGTCGGTACTGCCCAGGTCGTATTCCAAATTGATCAGGTAGTCGATCGCCGCCAAAATATCCTGAGGGGTCAACACCCGGGTCACATCAGGAATATTTAAATGCAGCTTGCGATTGATCTTGTAACGCCCCACCTTACCCAGGTCATAGCGCTTGGGATCGAAAAAGCGAGACTCTAGAAGCTGCTGACCACCGGACACCGTGGGCGGTTCACCGGGACGTAGCTTCCGATAAAGCTCCATCAGCGCCTCATCTTCGGAGAAATCCCCTTCCTTTTCAATGGTGCGCTCCAGGTAATCCGGGTGACGCAGCCCGTCCAAAATTTCTGCGGTGCTCCAGCCCAAGGCCTTGAGCAACACCTGTGCCGATAGCTTGCGGGTTTTGTCAATGCGCACCCACACCATATCGTTTTTGTCCGTTTCAAACTTCAGCCATGCTCCCCGGTTGGGGATCAAGCTGGCGCTATAACTACGGCGACCGTTTTTGTCCGTTTCTGACTTGTAATAAACCCCAGGACTACGAACAATTTGATTAACGATGACCCGCTCGGCACCGTTGATAATAAAGGTACCCCGGTCGGTCATAAGGGGCAGATCGCCGATAAAGACTTCTTGCTCCTTGATGTCCCCCGTTTCCTTATTGATTAGCCGTGTGGGCACGTACATCTGTACCGAATAGGTGGCATCCCGCCGCTTTGCCTCATCCACGTCATATTTCGGGCGCTTTAACTTGTAGCGATTGCCCAAAAAGTGCAGCTCTAACTTACCCGTGTAGTCGGTAATGGGCGAAAAGCTATCTAGCTCCTCAATTAACCCTTCATCTAAAAACCACCGAAAACTAGCCCGTTGAATTTCAACCAAGTCGGGCAAAGTAAAGTTGGGGGCGGCGTAAGTTTGTTCAGTCATGCCTCTTCTCAAGTAGCGATCGCGGTGGGCAGGGGTCGGCGCATTAGAAAAACAGCACCAGCAGTCAGCAAAAGCAGCACGTTACCAGCGCTATATGGGAGGGCTAGTCGGCAAAGCTCTCGGATCAAGGTTGAAAGTCGGCACAAACGCAGTTAATGCAGTCATTTACCAGGTTGAAAAGGGGCGGGAGCGGATAAGGAGGAGTAAAGGAAATTAAACGATGTAGCCTTTAAAAAAGACAAAACTCCCGAAAAACAGGATATGTAAAGGAGTAGCTGTCTTGATGTATTTTTTTCAACGCTTTATCCAACGTGTACTTTTTAAAGGGTGATTTTTGTTGTGGCATTTGTCTAACAAAGGCTTGAGTAGCAAAGTCATGAGGCGATCGGTCCAGCGGTATCAGGCAAACCGAAGAGGGAAACGGCGTTGGTAAATGTTGTTTCAGCTAATAAATCCAGCGACTCTTCTCTCGCTTCCGCCAAATGACGAGCCACCTGCAAAACAAATGCCGGTTCATTGCGTTTACCTCGATGGGGGACCGGGGCTAAAAAGGGACAGTCGGTTTCTACCAAAAGGCGATCAGCGGGCACCATTCGAGCGGAATCTCGAATCGTCGACGCATTTTTAAAGGTCACCGTGCCGCTAAAGCTAATGTAAAATCCCAAGTCCAAAAACCAGTCCGTTTCCTCTGGCGTGCCACCCCAACAGTGCATTACCCCCCTCAGCGGTGTACTAACCCTTGATTGGAAACGCCGAAGCGCCTCAGCCATCTCTGGCGCTGCGTCGCGACAGTGCACAATCATGGGTAAATCCAAACGATGGGCAATCTCCATATGAGCCTCAAGGGACTCGAGCTGTTGCCTGCGGGACTCCGACTTGTAAAAATCCAAGCCCGTTTCCCCGATAGCAACCACCCGATTAGAAGACGCTGCCATTTGGGCGATCTGCGTTCCTAGCCCTTCGGTCCACTGACGGTCTGCCTCCAAAGGATGCAGTCCCACCGCGCAATAAAGCTCTGGAAACTGAACCGACAACCCCAGAATTTCGTCAAACTCACCAGGGCTAACGCAAGAATGCACCAGTCGCTCAACTCCCGCCTGAAGCCACCGCTCTCGCACAGATTCAATTTCCCCCTTTAAAGCGGGAAAGTTGACGTGTACATGGGTGTCAATAAGGCGCACAGTAGGCAAAACTCTGGAAAACTACAGTTCAATCCACCGCTGATACAAGGTCATAGTGATTAAACATATTCTAAGAGAATTGTCTAAAAACCACCCTTGATTAAAGGACTCTCTACTGGGGAGAAGACAGGGATTCCGTTGCCGATTTGTAATAGCGGTCTAGTCGAGATTTCTTGCGATCACCACTGTTTGGATGATAAACGCCACGCTTCACAGCCCTATCAATTTTGCTGACCGCTGCCGACCGCATGACCTTGATAGCGCTTTCCGCCTCAGGGCTAGTAGGCTCAGAGACGTAGGCGTCTACCGCTTGAAAATACTTTTTGGTTAGAGTGCGCACCGCAGACTTATACGCCTTATTTCTTAGGCGATTTCTTTCAGCAATCTGTACGCGCTTAATCGCAGATTTAATATTTGCCACAGCCTATTTCCAAGTCCCTTCCGAGTTAAGTCCCAGACCAAATGTCCGACCATTAATGATACACCCTATGGTGCTTTTTTGGGGGGCAATATCCCAATTCCCGACTTTTTTAAGCGACGGCAGCGATCGCCTGAGCCAGCTCAAAATCCTTCTCTGTCAGCCCCCCGGCGTCATGGGTGGTGAGATTAACCGTTACCTTGTTGTAGGAAATTGACAAGTCGGGATGATGGGCAGCAGCCGCGGCCGGCTCTACGATGCGATTGACGAAGGCGATCGCATCAACAAAATTCTTAAACTTAAACAGCCGCTGAATAGTGCTCCCTTGCAATTCCCATCCGTCTAAGGTTGCCAAACGGTCTTGAACTTGCTCCGACGTTAATACGGGCACAGCGTTAACTCTCCTCTTACTCAAATCGCGCCTTAAAAAACTATCCGCTCCTACCCGGAGCAGGAAGCCAATGGGCGTTAAACCTAGAACCCGAAGGATGGTTGAACGTTTTAGCATACCTAATGGATAGGAGCGGTCTAGCTGGGTTATCAATTGGAACTTGACTGCCGGAAATACATCCAGAACCGAAGCCCAAGCAAGCTAACCCTTCGCTTGCAATTTGATGAAACTGCAGAAAATTGGGTGCCTAGTCTTTATCCGGCGATTAGTCCGGTACACAGCCAGCTTTCTCCAAATTGATAACCCATCAACATATCGCTGCTACAACTCATGGGCAACACCTCCTGTGTGTATTCAAAGGGACATTGATCGCGCTGAAGTTAAAGCAATTATGGCCAACGGGTTTTCTCTTGATTTGCCTCCCACTAATAGGAAGACTTACCTCAACAAAACGCTCTTGACTGCTTTAACGGACCAGTCACGTGAATAAGCTAGCACAAGTTACTTGGATTGGGTCTTACAGGACGCTTTTAGCGTGGCTTTAGCAGCATTGAAAACACTTTTATAGCCTTGCTCGCTGTAAGTAGGCGTAGCTGATGTTTCCCTAGGACCGCCCTATTGGCTTCGCCAACGCTAGGCGATCGCCCAAGCTCAGCGCTTGCCTGACAAGGTGATAGCAACTCTTCAATCTGGAGAGACATCAGACGCCTGCCATAGAAAGCCTCCAATGGCTTTCTATATCGCTTGAATTTAGAGAATTGGTATGACTGTAAAAATCCCGAAGTTCAAGCAGCAGTGCCAAAGTCCAATAAAAATGTCTTCCAGAATAATCTGGAAGACATTTAAAAAGCGTGTTACCTACTGAAAAAAATCAGTCAGCCAACGTTTACAGAGCATTACCGCGAGGCAAGACTTCCTCAGGGAATACAAAGTTCTCATGGGGCTGATCTTGAGGAGCCATCCAGGCAC